>NZ_JAHUBR010000002.1 GCF_025376885.1 Pseudoruegeria sp. SHC-113 | reverse complement strand
CACCCGACCCCATCCCGAACTCGGAAGTTAAGCACAGCCGCGCCGATGGTACTGCGTCCTAAGACGTGGGAGAGTAGGTCACCGCCAAACCTAATAAAAAGCCTTAAACTCTCAATACGATACAAATGCACCTCGTGATCAAAACAGATCACTCTGGCGCGGGATGGAGCAGCCCGGTAGCTCGTCAGGCTCATAACCTGAAGGTCGCAGGTTCAAATCCTGCTCCCGCAACCAAACATTCAGCCGCCCAAAGGGGCGGCTTTTTTGGTTCTACGGCCCCAAGATAAGATCGCTCGCCTTCTCGCCGATCATGATCGCAGGAGCGTTGGTATTGCCCGAAACGATCTCGGGCATGATGGCGCAATCGGCCACGCGCAGCCCGGTGAGCCCATGCACCCGCAGCTGGCTGTCGACCACCGCGCCCTCGCCTTCGCCCATCTTGCAGGTGCCCGTGGGGTGGTAGATCGACACCGAATTGTTGCGCGCCCAGTCGAGCGTGCCCTTGTCGTCCTCCATCTCCAACGCCGACGTTGGCCGGAACTCTTCGGAGATCTTCCCCGCAAGCGGCGTGTGCCGCGCGATGGTGCGGGCGATGCGGACGCCTTCGACGATGGTGCGGCAGTCCGTCGGTGTGGACAGGTAGCGCGGCACGATCCGCACCGGCTGGCGCGGGTCAGGGCCCTTGAGCTCCAGATAGCCCCGGCTTTCCGGGCGCAGCTGGCAGACGGACATGGTGAAGGCCGAGAAAGGATGCACGCCTTCGCCGGGGCTGTCGGCGGACCAAGGCTGCACGTGGAACTGAATATCGGGCGTGGCCAGATCGGGCCGGGTTTTCAGGAAGCCCGTGGCAAGGCTCGCGGCCATGGTCATCGGCCCGCTGCGCGACACGGCATAGCGCAGCGCGATGCGGGCCTGATTGACCAGCGAGCGGACCTCGTCGTTCAGCGTCGGCTCGTTGCACTTGAACACTAGCCGCGCCTGCAGGTGATCCTGCAGGTTCTGGCCCACACCAGGCAGCGCGTGTTCCGGCGTGATACCATTGGCCTGCAGGTGTTCAGGGGTGCCGATGCCCGAGAGCATCAGGATTTGCGGAGAATTGATTGCCCCGCCCGAGAGGATCACCTCGCGGCGCGCCTTGAGCGTGACCTCGGTGCCGCTGGCGTCCAAGTAGCGCACGCCGGTGGCGCGTTTGCCGTCCAGCGTGACGCGGGTCACCATCGCCCGTGTGATGATCTGCAGGTTGGGCCGTTTCTTGACCGGGTTCAGATAGGCCACCGCCGAACTGCAGCGCCGCCCGTTGCGGGTGGTGAGCTGGAAATAACCCACGCCTTCCTGCGTCGCGCCGTTGTAATCGGGGTTGAACGGGTAGCCCGCCGCCTGTGCGGCCTCCACCCAGGCGTCACAGATCGCCCGTTTGATGCGCATGTCGGAGACAGATAGCGGCCCCTCGGCCCCGTGAAACGCATCCGCGCCGCGTTCGTTGTTCTCGGCCCGGCGAAACAGCGGCAGCACATCATCCCACGCCCAGCCCGCGTTGCCCATCTGCGCCCAGCGGTCGTAGTCCTCGGGCTGGCCACGGACGTAGAGCAGCCCGTTCAGCGACGACGATCCGCCCAGCACCTTGCCACGTGGCCAGTCGATCGAGCGGCCGTTCAGGCCGGGATCGGGCTCTGTCTTGTAGCACCAGTCAAGCGCCGGGTTGTGCATGGTTTTGAAGTAGCCAACGGGGATGTGGATCCACGGGTTGGTATCGCGCCCGCCGGCCTCCAGCAGCACGACCCTCGTCTGCGGATCCGCGCTCAGGCGGTTGGCCAGAACGCAGCCGGCAGAGCCCGCTCCTACGATCACAAAATCTGCTTCCAACGCCCAGGTCCTCACCGATTTGCAAAAAGACTAGGCAAAACGCAAATACTGGTCTAGCGTTTTTTGAAATCATAAGTACCAAAAATTGCAAAAACGGGAGGATATGCAATGGGAGTCTATGATCGCATCAAGGGGGTGTCGCGGCGCGACTTCTTCAAGATTGCAGGGACTTACGGGATGAGCTCTACGCTTATGGCCGCAGGGACCTTCGGCGGTGTGATGACAGCGGCAAATCTCGCACGGGCCGCCGAATCGACCTACAACAAGCGCTACGCAAAGCCCGCGAAGTTCGAAATGAAGTTCGGCGCGGCGGGCTTCAACCCGCAAAACCTGCTGATCGAGCGCGCCGGTTGCCTTGAGTTCGCGCGCGACCTCGAAGAGCGCACCGACGGCGAGATCCGCATCGAGTTCATCGGCAACAACCAGATCTGCGGCCAGCTCTCCTGCGTGGAGAAAGCCCAGCAGGGGATCGTCGATTTCTACGCCGCCTCAACGCAGAACTCTGCCGGTGGCGCGCCCTATCTGAACGTTCTGGATTACGCCTATATGTTCCGCTCCCGCGCGGATCAGTACTATTTCATGTACTCGCCGGAATCCCAGCGCATCCTGCGTGATCCCTTCGAAAAGCGCCACGGGCTGAAGTTCCTTTTCACCCATGCAGAGCTGCGTGGAATCCAGCTGGGCCTTGCCTGGCAGGACAAGGAAACCGTCACCTCGATCGACCAGCTTGCCGGCACGAAGAACCGTGTGACGGGCACCCAGCTTGGCCGCATCGCGATGAACGCGCTCAACCTGAACCCGGTGCCGGTGGCCTGGGAAGAGACGCTCGACGGCCTCAAGCAGGGCCTGATCGACGGGGCCGAAACATGGGCCTCCGCCGTGGCCTATGCCAACATGTCGCCGGTGGTCAGCCAATGTGTGGATCTGCGCTTCTTCTGCGGCACCGAGCACACGGCGATGAACGCGGCGAGCTTCGACAAGCTGGACGGCCAGCTGCAGGATGCGGTGATGGAAGCCGCCTACCTGACGCAGGTGCATGTGCAGGCCGCCAACGAGGCTGCGCTGGTGAACACCGTGGGCTTCTCCAACCCGCAGATGCCCAACACGATCTTCGCCCAGAACAACGTGCGTGTGGCCTCGCTGTCGGATGCGGAGATCCGCAAGGCCGAGGAAATGTGCTCGCCGGAGTTCCAGCCGCAGCTCTGGGAAGAGTGGCGCGAGCGCCTCAACGGCTGGGCCGGTGGCATCGACACCTACCAGGAGATCTACGACACGGTGCGCCAGCACGACATCACCCTTGCAGAGAATGTCGAGCCGCGCCGCTGGTGGAAAGGGTAATCCCGCAAAGGGTTTTCGCGATGGGCCGGCCTTCCCGCGGGAGGGCCGGCCTTTTGCCTCACGGGCAGCAAGAAACCGGCAGAGGCGTTTTCAGATGGGAGGAAGGGGCCAATGTGGTCTGATGCAAGCGCGATTGTCTCGGCGCTGATGTCGGGAGACAGTTTCGAGATCCGTTCTGCCCTGCGCAGCGATGCGGCGTGGTGGCTCGGGGCGGTCACGCTCCTGATCGGGGGCTATCTGGTGGCGCTGATCTACGAGCATGTGCCGATCATTGAAACGCTGCTGGAGCGCTCGGTGATGGTTACCTGCTACCTCGCCATCGCTTTCATCATCTTCTGGGGCGTGGTGGACCGCTTCGTCTTTTCCAACCAGCAGCCGTGGTCCACGACAATCCCGCCGCTGCTGTTCATGGTCATGGCATGGTTCGGGGCGGCGTTTAACATCCGTAAACGCACCCATCTGAGCTTCTCCGAAATCCGCACCGCCATGCCGCGCGGGGCGCAGTTTGCCTGCCTCTGGATGGATGCGGCGCTCTGGTTCGGCTTTGCCGTGATCCTCTTTGTCACAACTGCCCGGCAGGCCGCGCTGTCGGCCTCGAACTTCGCCATCGTGCTTGGCACCGACAACACGATGCTCTGGTGGTTCCTCATCACTGCCCCGGTGGCCGCTCTGCTGATGGCGGCGCGGGCGATCGAGAACATCCGCGAGGACATCGCCAACTGGCGCTCCGGTGAGCCGCTGCTGAAGCAGGCCGTGATCGGGGGGGATGTGTGATGGCCGATAGCACCCTCGTTACGCTGATCTCGGTCGGGGTCACCTTCCTGTTCATGCTGGGCGTGCCAGTGTTTCTGGTGATCGCCTATTGGGTGGTGGGCTGCTCCTTCGTGCTCGGCCTCACCCTCGACAACATGGGCGCGGAGCTTCTGAACGTGTTCAACAAGGGCTTCGCGCTGCTGGCGATGCCGCTGTTCATCCTGACGGGCGACCTGATCAACAAATCCGGCATCGCGCGCAGGCTGTCGGATTTCGCCTATGCCTGCCTCGGCTGGCTGCGGGGCGGGCTGGCGATGGCGAGCCTCGGAGCCTGCGGGCTGTTTGCCGCCATCTCCGGCTCCAACTCCGCCACCACGGCCACCATCGGCTCGATGCTGCACCCGGAAATGGTGAAGGGCGGCTATGACGAGCGCTTCTCGGCCGCCACGGCGGCGGCCGGCGGCACCGTGGGCATCATCATCCCGCCATCGATCATCTTCATCGTCTACGGCTTCCTGATGAACCTGCCGATCTCCGATCTCTTCGTGGCGGGCATCGTGCCCGGCGCGCTGATGGTGATCGGCATGCAGGTGGCCTGCTGGATCATCTGCCGGATCAATGGCTGGGGCTACCTGATCCCGCTGCAACTCAACCGCGTGCTGAAAACCGCCTTCGGCGCTTGGCTCGGCTTCTTCGCCATCGGCCTGGTGCTCTGGGGCATCTACACCGGCAAGTTCTCCCCCACGGAAGCCGCGGGCGTGACAGTGGGCTTTTGCATCATCGCCGGGCTTGTCTCCTACGTGATCACCCGCGCCCTGCGCCTGCGGCAGGACAAGACATGGGAAGAGAAGAGCTATGCCGAACAGCTGGTGGTGGAAGGCTTCACCCTGTTCCAGATCCCCGGCATCACCATGCGCTCCGCCGAAATCACCGGCATCCTCGCACCGCTGATCGCGGTATCGGTGGTGATGCAGCAGATCCTGTCGCTCTTGGGGGCCCAGCAGGTGATCGGTGATTTCGTCACCTCCATGGGCGGCTATTACGCGGTGCTCTTCACCGCGATGATCATCGTCTTCTTCTCCGGCATGGTGCTGGAATCCCTGCCGGTGACGATCATCCTCGCCCCGATCCTTGCTCCGATTGCGGCGGATGTGGGGGTGGATCCGATCCACTTCTCGGTGATCTTCCTCGTCGGCGCGTCGATCGGATTCATCACGCCGCCCTACGGCCTTAACCTCTATGTCGCATCCGGCGTAACGGGAGTGCCCTATTTCAAATTGCTGCGCTATACCGTGCCCTATCTCATCGCGCTGATCAGTGTCTGGGTGCTGGTTGCCCTGACCCCGGAGCTTGCACTAGCGCTGCTGCCAAACAGATAGGACGTGACATATGCCGGAAGACGCCACTTCCCCCGACGCAAAAGGGCAGGTCCCGCCGAACGTGCGGCTCCTGCTCCTGCTCGAGGAGGTGGCCCGGCAGGGCACGCCGGTCGCGCCTGCCGCACTGGCCGAGGCGCTGGATCTGCCCAAGGCGACAATGCACCGGCTGCTGGCCACGGCGGAGGAGCAGGGCTTTCTGCAACGCGATGCCGATGGCCGCTCCTTCGGGCCGGGCCACCGGATGCGCAAGCTCGCGTCCAACACGCTGTCGTCGCAGCGGATCCGGACGGAACGGCTGTTCATCATGCGCCATCTGGCCACCACCGTGGGCGAGACCTGCAACCTCGCCGCGCCGGGGCGCTCGGGCATGGTTTATCTGGACCGGGTGGAAACCCATTGGCCCCTGCGCATCCAACTGCCCATCGGCACGCAGGTGCCGTTTCACTGCACCGCCAGCGGCAAGATGTATCTCTCCTCGCTGCGCTCCGACAAGCTGGCGCGGCTGTTGAAATGGCTGGATCTGCAAGCCCATACCGAACATTCCATTCAGGACGAGGCCCGGTTGCTGGCCGATCTGGCCGCCATCAGCAAGCGCGGCTACGCGACGGATGATCAGGAGTTCATGGCGGGCATGGTGGCCGTGGCGGTGCCGATCCGGGACGACGAAGGCCGGCTGCTGACGACGCTCTCCATCCACGCGCCCACTCAGCGCCATTCGGTGGCGAGCCTCGTGGATAACCTCGCGCCACTTCAAGACGCGGCCGAACAGATGGCCCGTTTGATCTGAAGCGTTTCGGGTTCAACCTGACACAATCTGCATCGCTTTTCGCGTTCGACCGAAGGGAGAGGCAGCGAAGAAGCGATTCATGTTTTATCTGAAACGCTCTAGGCAGGCGTAGTCTTTGCCTCGACCGGCTCAACTGTCATGCAGCCGTCATGGTTGCATGAAAAAGAGCCCCTTGCGCGCTGAAAGAGAATTTGACCGTTTGGTCGGAAACGCGCATGTTGGTGGCAATTTCAAAAAGACAACAGAGAGGATTCCCCATGACCAAGACATTCCTGCTGGCCGGCACCATGCTGGCGGGCCTCGTTTCCGTGGCCCAAGCCGACACCCTGCGCCTGCTCACCTGGGGCGGTTACGCGCCCGACGACGTGGTGGCGATGTTCGAAGAGAAAACCGGCCACACCGTCGAGGTGACCAAATCCAACAACGAAGAGATGATCGCCAAACTGCGCGCCACCGGCGGTGGCGGCTTCGATCTGGCGCAGCCCTCGCAAGACCGCATCATGGGCCCGCAAATGGAGTTCGGCATCTACAAGCCCATCGATGTGTCCAAGCTGGATCAGGATCTCTTCATCCCGTCGATGCTGAAAGCCACGATGGCCAACACCACCGTGGGCGGTGATGTGTACGGCGTGCCGCACGTCTGGGGTACTTCGGGGCTGGTGATGAACACCGCCATGGCTGGCGACGTGGTGAAGGATTACACCGATCTCTGCGCGCCGGAAGTGGCTGGTAAGGTCTCCTACCGCCTGAAACGCCCGACGCTGATCGGCTTTGCCTTCGCCATGGGCGAAGATCCCTTCGCCGCCTATGGCGACGAGGCGAAGTACAAGGAAATTATGGGCAAGGTCGAAGCCAAGCTCACCGAGTGCAAGGCCAACGTCAAAACCTACTGGGGTGGCGGCGATGAGCTGATGAACCTCGTGCGCTCCGGCGAAGTGGTGGCCTCCATGGCCTGGGACACCGGCGGCTGGAAGCTCAACGACGACAACGCCGACATCACCTTCGTGGCCCCGGCCTCGGGCGCTCTGGGCTGGATCGACACCTTCGTGCTCCCCGCCAAGGGGCAGGCCGATGATGCGGCCTACGCGTGGATCAACTTCGTGATGCAGCCCGAGATCGCGGCGATGATCACGGCGGCGGCTGGCAACTTCACCGCCTCCGCTGGCGCTGACGAGTTTGCCGAGGACAGCCTGAAAGCCAAGTATCAGGCCAGCTTCCCGCAGGAAGCCATCGACAACATCAAGTGGTATCCGCCGGTTCCGGCTGGCCTTGAAGCCATCGAAGGCGAAGTGCTGGACCGCGTTCAGGCCGCCAACTGAACCAAGTGATGCCTACGGGCGGCTCCCTTTCGGGGGCCGCCCCACACAACGGAAGACCCATGACTCCTGATCTGGAATGCGCCGACCTCGTGAAGCGGTTTGGTGAAACGACGGCTGTTGATAACGTCTCTTTCTCGGTGCCGCCGGGGAGCTTCTTTTCGATCCTCGGGCCCTCGGGCTGCGGCAAGACGACGATCATGCGCATGATCGCGGGCTTTCTGGAGCCCACCTCGGGCGATATCCGGATCAAGGGTGGCTCGGTGCTCGATACCCCGCCCAACAAGCGCCCGGTGAACATGGTGTTCCAGCATCTGGCGCTGTTTCCTATGATGACGATTGCCGAGAACATCGGCTACGGGTTGCGCCGCCGGGGCATGGCCAAACCCGAGATTGCCCGGAAGGTGGATGAGGCGCTGGAGCGCATTGGCCTGCCGGGCATCGGGGGGCGTAAGGTCGATGAGCTTTCCGGTGGCCAGAAGCAGCGCGTGGCGATTGCCCGCTGCATGGTGCTGGAGCCGGATGTGCTGCTGCTGGACGAACCCCTCGGCGCGCTCGATCTGAAGCTGCGCGAGCATATGAAGGTGGAGCTGAAGGCGCTGCAGGCGGCCTTTGACACGACCTTCGTTTACATCACCCACGATCAATCCGAGGCGCTGGTGATGTCTGACCAGATCGCGGTGATGAACGCCGGGCGGTTTGAGCAGGTCGGCACCGGGCAGGATCTCTATTACCGCCCCGAAACCGCTTTCGTGGCGGGCTTCATCGGCGAGAGCAACCGCTGGAAGGGGCGCGTCGAACGCTCCGAGGCCGGCACGCTGCAACTGCGCACCGACAGCGGCCTTGCCATGCGCGCCGCGGGCGCCGGGCTGTCCGAAGGCGCGCCGGCCGAGATCTTCGTGCGCCCCGAGGCGATCCGCCTTGCGGCCTCCGCCGAGGCGCTTTCGCAATTCGACAACCGCCTGCAGGGCACCGTCACCAGCCTGCTGTTCAACGGCGCGGCCTCGCGCGTGCTGGTGCAGGACGGTGTGGGCGAGACGCTGGAAGTCACCCTGCCGCAATCGGGCGAGTTTGCCAGCCTCAAGCGCGGCGATACCGTGCACATCGGCTGGGGCGCGGATCAGGCCACCTGTTTCGGAGCCACCTGATGCGCAACCAGTCCCGCATCGCGTTTCTCCTGTTGCTCACGCCGCTCGTGCTGTGGCTGGGCCTGCTGATCATCATTCCGCATATTGACATGCTGCTGCTGTCGTTGCGCGAGCGGATCAGCTTCGGCGTCTATGAACGCAGCTTCGTGCAATATGAGAAGGCCCTGACAGAGCCGCTCTACCTGCGCACCTTCGCGCGCACGGCGGTGATGTCGGTGCTGGCCACGGTGATCACGCTGCTGATCGCCTTTCCGGTGGCCTATTACATCGCCAAGATGGCCAAGGGGCGGCTGCAGCAGATCCTGTTCATGCTCTGCCTGATCCCCTTCTACGTCTCCGAACTGGTACGCACCTTCGGCTGGATGATCCTGCTGCGCGAAACCGGCATCATCTCGAACCTGCTGCAATGGGTCGGGCTGGCCGATCAGCCGGTGGAGCTGCTCTACACTGACGCCACGATGATGGTGGGGCTTGTTTACACGTCGATGCTTTTCATGGTGGTGCCGCTCGTCACCACGCTGGAAAGCCTTGATGATAGCGTGATCGAGGCGGGCTACGATCTGGGCGGCAGCGGGCTCTCCGTGCTGCGGGAGATCATCATCCCCCACGCCATGCCCGGCATCGTGGCCGGCTGTATCGTGGTCTTCATGCTCTCGCTCGGCAACTACCTGACGCCGACGATGCTCGGCGGGAAAGACAGCCTCTGGTTCACCGAGATGATCTACAACCAGTTCATCGTGCGCTCCAACTGGGAGCTGGGCGCGGCCTTCGGCTTCATGCTGCTGGTGCTCTCTTCGGTGATCGTCTGGGGCATGCTGCGGCTCACCGGCCGCACCCTGAAAGAAACGATGGGGTAGCGCCATGATCCCGACAATCCCCCAATCCCGCGCTTTCCGCGCCGTCTACGGCGGTTATGTGATCCTGTTCTTCATCTACCTCGCCCTGCCGCTCACGGTGGTGGCCGTCTTCGCCTTCAACGACAGCCAGTTCCCCTCGCTTCCGTGGGAAGGGTTCACGTGGAACTGGTTCTTTGGCGACGAGCGCCCGCAGATCGGCGTGTTCCATGAACGCGGCATCCTGCGCGCGGTGGGCACCTCGGCCTTCGTGGCGGCCTGCGTGGCGGCCCTTTCGGTCTTTGTGGGCACCACCAACGCCTTCCTGTTCAACCGCTACGAGTTCCGTGGCAAAGGCCTGCTCTACGTGCTGATGCTGCTGCCGCTGGTGATCCCCGGCATCGTGCTGGGCATCTCGATCCTCGTCTTCTCCTCAACGCTGGCCAATGGCATCTGGGACATCGCTCAGATGGACATTGAGGCCCTGCGACCGGGCCTTCTGCTGGTGATCCTCGGGCAGTTCAGCTTCATCACCACGATCGCCACGCTGGTGATCTCGGCCCGGCTGCAGAAGTTCGACCGCACGCTGGAAGAAGCCGCGCTGAACCTTGGCGCCGATCACTTGACGGCGGTGCGCACCATCACGCTGCCCTTCCTTGCGCCCGCGATCATCGGCGCGGTGGTGGTGGCCTTCCTGATGAGCTTCGAGAACTTCAACACCACGCTGATGCTCGTGGGCTCCGATGCGCCGCTGACCATCGCGATGTTTGACCGGCTGAAAGAGGGCTCCACGCCGCTGCTGAACGCGGTCTCGCTGCTCTTGATGCTGGGCTCTTCCCTGCTGGCGCTGATGGCGGTGCTGTTTCAGCGCCGGACCTAACGGCGCGTTTCGCCGGAGGCAGGGCCGCTGTCGGCGGCCCAGTTCCACGCCAGCGGGGATTTGCGCTTCAGCGCGCCGCTCAGATGCTGGCGCATCAGGTAGGAGGCATCCACCACCTCGCCGCGCTCCAGCAGAGCAAGGATGTCGAGGTGCTCGCTGCATTGCTCCACCAGCCTGTCCCGGTTGACCTCGGCCCGGTATTCCATCAGCCGCCGCATCCGGTTGACCCGCTGCAGTGCCATCAGGAAGAACGGGTTGCGCGAGAGCTTGATGATCTCTTCATGGAAGAGCGCGCCGCTTTGCAGCAGATGCTCGGCGGGCACGGAGTTGATGTCGATCTCCAGCATGTTTTCCTGAATCCGGCGCTGCTGGCTCAGCACCTCGCGATCCAGTTCGAAAGAGGGCTCCAGCATGGCGACCGGCTCGATCGCCATGCGAAAGCGGTAGATCTCGTCAAAGGCTTCCGGCGTCTTGGCGACAGGGAGGAAGCGCCAGCCGTAGCCCTCCTTGCGCTCGGCCCAGCCCTCGCGCGCGGCCCGCACGAGCAGATCGGCAACATGGGATTTCGTCCAGCCGTAGGTCTGGCGCAGATGCTGTTCCGTCACCTCCTCGGGCAGCTTGTCCGTCAGCCAGTCATCGGCAAGCCGCTGGTAATCGGCGCTGTCGGCATCCGGTTCGGACGGCAGGGACTCGAGCAGGCCCTCGGGTAGGGTTTCGGCCACGAAGAAGCCGCGGTTCGCTTGCCGGACGAGCACCCCGGCCTCTTCCAGAGCGGCCAGCGCCTCGCGCACGGGGGTGCGTGAAACGCCGTAGCGGTCGGCCACCTGCTGCGCGCCGACGTGCTGGCCCGGCGGCAGGCTGCCGGCCGTGATCTCGCCGATCAGGCGGGTGGTGATCCGTGTGGCGAGGGGGCTCGCAACCATTGCATCGCATCCTTCTTGAGCCGGGCCTACGGGGGCAGGCGGGCCAAGGCTATGCTGGGGCGTTTGATTTTTTCAAGCCTAAAAACCAAAGATATTGCTTTCTCTGACATGCGACTCAGGCCACTCACGCCGTTTCAGTCGAAGCGGAAAGAGGTTTTCATGACCGCGAGCATCAGCAGAAGGTTTTTTTGAGGGCACCCTATTAAGAAGATTAATTCAATTTTTTCAATGGGAAGAGGGCATGTGGGCAGCGAGTGTATTGCTTTTACCGCCTCACAAATGCAAATCAGTATTGGATTTATAAGCTTTAATATGCAATCAAGCGAGTCGTCAGCGCTGCATGGCGCGACGGAGCACAAACCATCTAGGGAGGATCTTCCGTGTTCATGACATTCAATCGCCTTGGCGCTCTGGCCATCGCCGCGACGCTCGCCGGTGCCACCGGAGCCGCTGCCGAGTTCAAGGCGGAAAACCCGCAGTGCATCGCCCCCTCCAATCCAGGCGGCGGCTGGGATTTCATCTGCCGCACCACGGCGAAATACCTGTTCGATCTGGGCCTCATCGAGGACTCCATGCAGGTGACAAACATGTCCGGCGGCGGTGGCGGCGTGGCCTTTGCCCATGTCACCAAGAAGCGCAACGAGGACAACAGCCTGATCGTCGCCGCCTCCATGAGCACCAGCGCGCGGATTGCTCAGGGCATCTATGCCGGGGCCAAGCAGGACGACGTGCATTTCCTCGCCACCTTCGGCGCGGAATACGGGGCTATCGCCGTGCGGGCGGATTCTGAATACACCTCGCTCAAGCAGATGATGGACGACATCCTCGCCGATCCGAAATCCGTGGGCATCGCGGGCGGCTCCTCGGTGGGCAGCTTCGATCACATCAAGCCCATGCTGGTGGCCCGTGAAGCCGGCCTTGAGGACGTGACCAATCTGAAATACGTCTCATTCGATGGCGGCGGCGAGGCGATGACCGGCCTGCTCTCGGGCGCTGTCGAAGCGCTTTCGGGCGATTTCTCCGAAATGCTGGGCTTCCTTGAATCCGGCGACATCCGCGTGATCTCGATCCTCGCCCCGGAGCGGCTCGCCAACTTCCCCGACATCCCGACCGCCCGCGAAGAGGGCTACGATGTTGTCGGCGCGAACTGGCGCGGCCTCTACATGCCGGCCGGCGCGACTGATGAGTCCAAGGCCTTCTGGTCCGATGCGATCCGCACGCTGACCGAAGATCCGGGCTTCCAAGCCGAGCTTGAAGCCGCGGCGATCGAGCCGTTCAACAACTTCGGAGACGACATGTACAACTTCGTGGCGGGCAGCATCGCGGATGTCGAGAAGCTCTCTCGCGAGATTGGCATCATCCAGTAACAGCGCGGGGCCGGCCGGGTCGTCCGGCTGGCCCCCCACACCCTTCAACGCACATTGGAGAACGCTATGAGTGACCGCATCTTCGGCGGTTTTGGGCTGGCGCTTGCGCTGTTCTACATCTGGGCCGCTTCGATCATCAAAGACAGCTTCATGGTGGACGTGATCGGCCCGCGCGCCTTTCCCTATATCGTCGGCTCGGTACTGGCGATCACCTCGATCTACTTCATCCTGCGCCCGGACGATGAGCCGGAATGGCCCGCCGCACGCGACCTGCTGGAGATCCTCGCCGCCACGGTGGTGATGTTCCTCTACGCCTGGTTCCTGTCGGATCTCGGCTTCATCCTCTGCACCACGTTCGCCACGGCCTATCTCACATGGCGCCTCGGCACCGCGCCGCTCTGGTCGCTGGTTGTCGGCGTGCTGACGGCTGTCGGCATCTATGTGGTGTTCCACCTCCTTCTCGGCCTCGCTCTGGCTGAAGGGCCGCTTGGCTTCTGAGAGGCACATATGGAAACCTTATCTCTCCTCATGGATGGCTTTGCCGTCGCGCTGCAGCCCCAGAACCTGTTTCTGGCTGTGATCGGCTGTTTCCTCGGCACGCTGATGGGGGCCTTGCCGGGCCTCGGACCCGCCAATGGGGTCGCCATCCTGATCCCGATCGCCTTTTCCCTCGGGCTGGGGCCGATCCCTTCGCTCATCCTGCTGACCTCCGTTTACTACGGGGCGATGTACGGGGGGCGGATCTCTTCTATCCTGCTCAACATTCCCGGCGATGAGCCGGCAATGATGACCTGCCTCGACGGCTATCCGATGGCCCGGAAGGGCCAGGCCGGCGAGGCGCTTTCGCTGGGCGGCGTGGCCTCTTTCGTGGGGGCCTTCGTCTCCACCTGCGGGCTTGTGATCCTCGCGCCGCAACTGGTTAAAATCGCGCTGCTGTTCGGGCCGGCGGAGTATTTCGTGCTCTTCACCGTGGCCTTCGCCACCCTTGGCGGTGTGTCGTCCACCAATCAGGCGAAATCGGCCTTTGCCGCGGCGCTCGGGCTTGGGATCGCGATGATTGGCTCCGACAGTCAGACGGGCTCCCAGCGCTTCACCTTCGGTGAGATCCACCTGTTTGACGGCATCGATTTCCTCATCGCCATCGTCGGGCTTTTCGCTCTGAGCGAAGTGCTGATCTTCCTCGAACACCACCGCGGCGGTGCGGTTGGCACCTCGGGCGCCACGAAGGTCGGGCGGATCCTGCCGGATTTTGCGATGATCCGGCGCTGCCTGCCCTCCATGGCGCGCGGCACGGGGCTTGGCTTTTTCTCCGGCGTGCTGCCGGGGGCCGGGGCCTCGCTGGGTTCCTTCCTTGCCTATTCGCTGGAAAAACAGGCGGTTGACCGGGATGGCAAGACCTTCGGCAAGGGCGATCCGCGTGGTGTGGCCGCGCCGGAGGCGGGCAACAACGCCGCGGCCGGTGGCGCGCTGGTGCCGATGCTGTCGCTCGGCGTGCCGGGCTCGGGCACCACGGCGGTGCTGCTGGCGGTGCTGCTGCAGCTCAACATCACCCCCGGCCCGCTGCTCTTCACCAAGAACCCGGATGTCGTCTGGGGCCTGATCGCGGCGCTCTTCGTGGGCAACATCATCCTTCTGCTGATGAACGTGCCGCTCGTGGGCCTGTTCACGCGGGTGCTGCTGGTGCCGACGCGGATCCTGATGCCGGTGGTGGCGATGATCTCCTTCGTCGGGATCTATTCGATCACCGGCTCCACCTTCGACGTGATGCTCATGGTGGCTTTCGGCTTTGCCGGTTGGGTGCTGCGCAAGCTCGACGTGCCGCTGGTGCCGGTGATCCTCGGCATCCTTCTGGGCAACCAGATGGAGGTGAACCTGCGCCGCGCGATGACGATCTCCGACGGCGACTGGCTCATCCTCGTGGGCAGCCCGCTGGCGATCATCCTCTGGCTCGTGGCCATTGCCGGTTTCGTGCTGCCGATGCTCGTTGGCCGCCGCGTGAAGTCCCGCATGGAAGCCCAGCGGCCCGAAGACGAGGTTTCGGTGGGCGATTGAGCCCACCGCCATTCCAAACAGACATCCGGCATCGGCCGGAACAGGAGAAAACACATGCGTATCATGACCTTGCCTTGCGACGGGATCGGCCCCGAGATCATGGCGGCCACACTTGAGGTCGTCGAGGCCGCCAACCAGCGCTTTGGCCTTGGCTTAAGCTTTCACGAAGAAGAGTCGGGCTTCAGCAGCCTGCGCACCCATGGCATCACCCTGCGCGAAGAGGTGCTGGAGCGCGCCCGGACCGAATTTGACGGAGTGATCCTCGGCACGCAGTCCCATATGGATTATCCGCCCGTTGCCGAAGGCGGGCGCAACGTCTCGGCGGGGTTCCGTATCGGGCTCGATCTTTACGCCAACGTGCGCCCGGCGCGCAGTCGCGCCTTCCTGCCCAACAAGGCCGCCGGGATGGATCTTGTCATCATGCGCGAGGCGACCGAGGGCTTCTACCCGGACCGCAACATGTACCGTGGCGTGGGGGAGATGATGCCCGACCCCGACATGGCGCTTTCGGTCCGCAAGATCACGCGGCACGGCTCGCTTCGGATCTGCCGGGAGGCCTTCAAACTGGCCATGCAGCGCAAGCGCAAGGTGGCGGCGATCCACAAGGCCAACTCCTTCCTGATGACGGACGGGCTGTTCCTTGAATGCTTCCGTGAGGTCGCGAAGGAGTATCCCGAGGTGGAAACCGAAGAGCTGATCGTGGACGCCTTCGCGGCGCTGCTGGTGCGCCAGCCGGAAAAATATGACGTGGTGGTGGCCACCAACTTCTACGGTGACATCCTCTCGGATCTGGCCTCGGAACTATCCGGCTCGCTCGGGCTGGCCGGGTCGATCAATGCCAATGCCGAAACCGGCCTCTGCTGTGCTCAGGCGCAGCATGGCTCGGCACCAGACATCGCGGGCAAGAACGTCGCCAACCCCACGTCGCTCATCCTCTCGGCGGCGATGATGCTCAGCTGGCTTGGCGAGCAGCGGGGCGAGGCGCGGCTGATGGAGGCCGGGCAGGCCATCGCCACGGCAGTTGATACCGTGATCGACACTCCAGCCAACCGCACCCGCGATCTTGGCGGCACGGTGAACACCGATGCCTTCGGCACGCTCGTCGCGCAGCAGCTCATGGCGGATGCCGTGGCCGCCTGAGGCCACGCCGCCCACTGCCTCCGTCACTCCCGGCGGGCCTGTCTCCGGGCCCGTCCCTTCCGGTGGCGCCACCTGCACCGTGGCGCCACCGCCCTTGCCGACAGTTCAAGAGCCCAGCCCGCCATGACACCTCCCCGCATTGCCCTGATCCATGCCACCCGTGTGGCGATAGACCCGATCGAAACCGCCGCCCGCAGGCTTTGGCCCGAGGCTGAGACGGTCTCGATCCTTGAGGAGGGCCTGCCTGTGGATCGCCAGAAGAGCGAAAGGCTGACCGCACCGCTGCACGCGCGGATCGCAAGCCTCTGCGCCTACGCCACGGCAGCCGAGGCCGACGGGATCCTCTTTACCTGTTCCGCCTTCGGATCCGCCATCGACGCCGCCGCGCGCGCCGCAGCCATCCCGATCCTGAAGCCCAACGAGGCCATGTTCGAAGCCGCCTTCGCCCATGGGGGGCCGGTTGCGATGATCTACAGCTTCGCCCCCGCCGCTGCCGGGATGGAGGCCGAATTCCGGGAGGCCGCCGCCCGGCGTGGCAGCCCTGCGCGGCTGACGAGCTATTACGCCGAAGGCGCGCTGGCCGCCAAACAGGCCGGGGACGGTGCCACCCACGATCGCCTGATCGCGCAAACCGCTGCCGGGATCACCGGCGCAAGCGTTATCCTTCTCGCGCAATTCTCCATGGCCGCCGCCGCGCCTGCCGTGCGCGCGGTGAAGGATCTGCCGGTGCTCACAAGCCCGGAGGCCGCCATCACGGAGATGCGCCGCCGCGTTGAAACCGGGCAGGAGGTCTGAGCCATGCGGATCGGGGTGATTGCCGATGATTTCACCGGCGCGAGCGACATTGCCAACACGCTGGCCCGCGGCGCGGGGCCCGAGGGTGGGCTCCGCACGGCGCAGTTTTCGGGCGTGCCCGAGGGCCCGGCCTGTGAAACAGTCGAGGCCGGGGTGATCTCGCTCAAGAGCCGGACCGCGCCTGTGCAGCAGGCCGTGGAAGAAAGCCTCGCAGCGCTGCGCTGGTTGCAGGCACAGGGCTGCAGCCAGATCGTGTTCAAATATTGCTCGACCTTCGATTCCACGCCGAAGGGCAACATCGGCCCCGTCTCCGAGGCGCTGGCCAAGGCGCTTTGTGCCGAACAGGTGATCTTCTGCCCCGCCTTTCCCGGCGCAGGGCGGCGGGTGTTTCAGGGGCATCTCTTCGTCAATGACAGGCTGCTGAACGAATGCGGCATGCAATCCCATCCGCTGACGCCGATGACGGATCCCGACATCCGCCGCTGGCTCGCCCGCCAGACGGCGCAGGCTGTGGGGCTTCTGCCTGCACAGGTCGTGGCGGGCGGCGCGACGGCGATCTCGGCGCAGCTGGCAGCAGTGACGGAGCCCTTCCTGATCGCGGACGCAACGAGCGATGCGGATCTTCTGGCGCTGGGGGAGGCCCTCGCGGCGGCTCCGCTGGTGACCGGCGGATCCGGTATCGCGCTGGGGTTGGCGCGCAACCACGTGCGCCAGCGCATGGGCCCGGCCCCCGCGATGGGCCAATTCGGGGTGTCCGGGCCCGCCGCGATCCTTGCCGGGTCTTGCTCCGGCGCGACGCGGGGGCAGGTGGCGCATCACGCCCGCAGCCACCCCGTGCTGGCCATTGATGTGGCGGGCGTGATGGCGGGGGCGGTAACGGCACAGGATCTGGTGGCCTTCTGCCTGGCCCATGAGGGGAAGGCCCCGCTGGCCTATTCCTCCGGCACGCCCGAGGAAGTGGCCGCGCTTCAGGCCCGTTTCGGGCGCGCGGCCGTGGCGGCGCGCTTGGATGCGCTTTTTGCCGAAACCGCGCGGGCCTTGCTCGGCGCGGGCCTGCGCCGGCTCGTGATCGCCGGGGGTGAGACGTCGGGCGCGGTGGCACAGGCGGTGACGGAAGCGCTGCGGGTTCCGGCCATGGAGATCGGGCCGGAGATCGACCCCGGCGTGCCCGTGCTCGGGCTTCAGGGCGGGCCGGGCAACCGGGTGGCGCTGGCGCTGAAATCCGGCAATTTCGGCGCGCCGGATTTCTTCGCCAAGGCCTTGCGGGTGATGGAGCAGGGCGCATGAGCGCGGAAGGTGAACTGCGCGCCCAGATGTCGGCGCTCTGTGCCTCGCTGTTTCAACGCGGCTTCTCCGTGGGCACGGCGGGCAATGTCTCGGCGCGCCTGCCCGACGGCCTCTTGATGACGCCCACCAACAGCACGCTTGGCGCGATCGACCCTGAGCGGATCTCCAAGATCGCTCCGGACGGCATTCTGCTCAGCGGCGATCCCCCCAGCAAGGAGATCTTCCTGCACCGGGCGTTTTACGACACCCGGCCTGAGGCGGGCGCGGTGGTGCATCTGCATTCCACTTGGGCCACGGCGCTCGCCTGCCTGCGCTCTACCGATCCGGACAACTGCGTGCCACCGCTGACACCCTATGTGGTGATGCGGGTGGGGCAGGTGAAGCTTCTGCCCTACGTGCGCCCCGGCGATCCCCGCGCGGGCGAGATGATCCGCGCGCTGGGCGGGGCCTGCGCGGCAGTGCTGCTGGCCAATCATGGCCCCGTCGTCAGTGGCCGCGATCTGTTCTCGGCCGTCTGTGCGGCGGAAGAACTGGAGGAAACCGCCCGGCTCCTCGTGGCGCTTGAGGGGCGCGACACGCGGTATCTGACTGGTGCACAAGTGGCCGAGTTAAACCAGACATTCGGAAGGATCTGACCACGATGAAAACCGCTGACCTGATCGACGCCCATGCGCCTGCGCTGAGCTTTGTCCACCTGCCGTTTCGCCGCTTTGGAACCCGGCCCTTCTTCGCGGGGCCGGTGCAGACGGTGCAATGTTTCGAAGACAACAGCGCCCTGCGGGCCGAGCTTGAAACTCCGGGCGAGGGGCGCGTTCTGGTGGTGGACGGCGGCGGCTCGACCCGCGTGGCCCTTCTGGGCGACATGCTCGCCGGGCTGGCCATCCAAAATGGCTGGGCCGGGGTGATCCTGAACGCCGCCCTGCGCGACAGCCGCGAAATCTCCGCGATGGACACGCTTGTGTTCGCGCTGGGCACGAGCCCTGTAAAAAGTGCCAAGGCCGGATGGGGCCGGGCCGGGGGCACCGTCTCGGTCGGAGGTGTGCGCTTTGATCCCGGCGATTGGGCCTATGGGGACGCCGATGGTGTGTTGCACAGCAAGGTACGGCTTGTCTGACATGGGGGTGTTGCACCGGGACGTGTGCGTTGGGGGCGCGGTGCTCCGGGTCACGGACCTGCCCGCGCTGCTGGGGGAGCGGCTGGCGCATTTGCCCCACAGCCTGCGCTTGCTCTGCGAAAATCATCTGCGGGCTGGCGGGGCTCAGGGGGAGTTGTTGCAGGCTCTGGCCCAAGGGCGCGCCGAAAGCGCCGCGCCGTTTGCCTTCACCTTCCGCCCCAACCGCCTGCTGATGCATGACACCACCTGCACCCCGGCGTTGGCGGATGTGGCCGGTTTGCGCGATGCGCTGGCGGAGGCGGGGGCCGATCCCGCCGGGCTTGCGCCGGTGCTGCCGGTGGATGTCTCGGTGGATCACTCGCTCGCCGTCGATGCCTTCGGCGCGCCGGGGGCCTTCCGCCAGAATGCCCGCAATGAATACGCCCGCAACGCGGAGCGCTACGGCTTCCTGAAATGGGCCGCCGATGCGCTGCCCGGCGTGCGTGTCCATCCGCCTGGCACCGGCATCATGCATACGCTCAACCTTGAACAGCTGGCGCAGGTGCTGGTGGTGCGGCCCGATGGCTCTGCGCACCCGGACATGATGCTGGGCACCGACAGCCACACGCCGATGATCAACGGGATCGGCGTTCTGGGGTGGGGCATCGGCGGGCTGGAGGCCGAGAGCGTGATGTTCGGGCAGGACGTTGCGCTTGCCTTGCCGCGCACGGTCGGAGTCTTTCTGCACGGGGCCCTTCGTGGCGGCGCTTTGGCGACGGATCTGGCGCTGGCGCTCACCCAAAAGCTGCGCGCGCTGGGTGTCACCGGCTGTTTCGTGGAGTTCTTCGGACCGGGCGTCAGCCAGCTTAGCGCCGATGCGCGCGCCGTGGTGGCCAATATGGCACCGGAGTATGGCGCGACCGTCAGCTATTTCCCAGTGGATGCCGAGACGCTTGCCTACCTGCGCCGCACCGGGCGGAGCCACGCGGCCGTGGCCCCCATCGAGCCTGCGTTTCGCGCCATGGGACTCTGGTTCGATCCAGCCGCACGGCCCCGGTTCGACAGAGAAATGGCGGTTGACCTTTCCGCGATCCCCCCGCAGATCGCTGGTCCGCGCCGACCGCAGGACACTTGCGCCCCCGCAGAGGCCGCCCCGCGCGTGGCGCAGGCGCTGGGCCGCGCGCTTGCCACGTCCGCGACCGAGCCCGGCCTGCCCGACGGCGCCGTGGGCATCGCGGCCATCACCAGTTGCACCAACACGAGCGATCCGGCGCTGCTCGTCGCCGCCGGCCTGTTGGCGCAAAAAGCCCATGCACTGGGGCTTGCGCCCAAGCCGTGGGTCAAGACCTCGCTCGCGCCCGGTTCGCCTTCAGCGCGTGGCTTGTTGGAACGGGCAGGCCTGCTCGCACCGCTTTCTGCGATGGGGTTTGACATCGTTGGCCACGGCTGCACGACCTGCATTGGCAACTCCGGAGCACTGCCCGAGGCCGTTGCAGCGGCGCTGGGCGCAGGCAAGGCGGTGGCCGCGATCCTTTCGGGCAACCGCAACTTTCCTGGCCGCGTGCATCCGGCGCTGGATCTGGCCTTCCTCGCATCGCCGCCGCTCGTCATCGCCTATGCGCTGAAGGGCCATATCCAAGGCGACATCCAAAGCGATGCACTGGGCCACGGCCCAGACGGTGCGCCGGTGGTCTTGGCCGACATCTGGCCGAGCCCGTCGGAAATCGCAGCCGCGCTGGCGGAGGGGCAGCGCTCTGAGGATGTGCCCCGCGCCTTTGCCAAGGCCTCCCAGAGCGTTGCATGGGCGGCGGTGGCCGCCGCCGCCGGCCCCCGGTTCGCGTGGGATCCGGCCTCGCGCACCTTGCGCCGCCCTGTCTTTGCCTCGGCGGGGCAGGGCACGCGGCTCGGGCGGTACACCGCGCAGCCGCTGATGGTGCTGGGCGATGACATCACCACCGATCACATCTCGCCTGCGGGCGCGATCGCGCCAGAAAGCCTCGCCGGGCGCTGGCTGATCGAACGTGGGGCGGAGGCAGGGGAACTCAATGTCTACGCGTCTTACCGGGGCAACTGGGAGGTGATGCTGCGCGGGCTGTTCACCAACCGTCTGGTGCAAAACCACCTGCAGCCCGGTCTGGCCCCGAATGAAACCGTGCTGGCGGATGGCCGGGTGCTGCCGCTGTTTGAAGCGGCGCAACGGCTGGCCGCCGAGGGGCGCAGCAGCGTGATCCTTGCCGGCGACCGCTACGGCATGGGCTCCAGCCGGGACTGGGCGGCCAAGGGCGTCGCGCTTCTCGGCGTGCGCGCCATCCTTGCGCGCAGCTTCGAGCGGATCCACCGCAGCAACCTGATCGGCATGGGCATCCTGCCGCTGGAGATCACCGGCAGCTTCCTGCCCGACCGCGCCGGGCTTTCTGCGGGCGATGCGATCCGTATCGACGCATCGGCGGACAGGCTGTCGATGGGTGGGGCGGTGGAGGTGGCGATCCAACGGGCCAGCGGCGCCACGGAGCCCCTGAGCTGCCGTGCGGCAGTGGAAACGCAGCAGGAGGTGGCGCTTCTGCGGGCAGGCGGTGTGCTCCCGGGGATCCTGACGGCGCGGCTGGGCCGCTAGGCCCGCGGCGCTCAGCCGCCTTTCGCGCCCTTGTACCAGCCTTCGATCACCCGGCGGGCCTCACCGTCCATCTCGAAAGCACCCGGCGGCGGCATCGCGTGGCTGGCGGCGGCCTGCAGATAGATCTGGCCCGCGTGGCGCGCCACATCGGCCTCGGTTTCCAGCAGCACGCCCTTGGGCGCCCAGCGGATGCCTTCCCACACCGGCTCGCGCGCGTGGCACATCGAGCAATTGCCGATCACCGTGTCATAGGCGTCGGAAAACCCCGGCGCGGCGGCGAAACGTTCCTCTGCAGGGGTAAGTGCACGAGCCTCGGCCTCGTCATAGCTGCCATGCCCCGGCACGGTGGACAGCCAGGCGATCACCAGCATGATCATCGCCGTCACCGCCCATGTCCACCAGAGCTTCTTGCCCGTGGCATGCATCGTGTTGAAGAAGAGCCGGATCGTCACACCGGTGAGGAAGATCAGGCTGGCGATGATCCAGCTGTATTCCGTGGCGAAGGCGAGCGGGTAGTGGTTGCTCAGCATCAGGAAGACGACGGGCAGCGTGAGGTAGTTGTTGTGGGTGGAGCGCAGCTTGGCGATCTTGCCGTATTTCGGATCCGGCGCGCGGCCCGCCTTCAAATCCGCCACCACGATCTTCTGGTTCGGGATGATGATGAAGAAGACGTTGGCCGTCATGATCGTCGCGGTGAAAGCCCCGAGGTGCAGCAGCGCGGCGCGCCCTGTGAAAATCTGGTTGTATCCCCAGCTCATCGCGACAAGCAGCGCGAAGAGCAGCAGCATCAGTGCCGTGGGCGTTTCGCCAAGCCGGGATTTGCAGAGGAAATCGTAAAACAGCCAGCCGATGGTGAGCGAGCCGGCTGAGATCAGCACCCCTTGCCAGAGCGCAAGCTCGGCCTTGGTGGGATCGAGCAGGAACAGCTCGCCCCCCACCCAGTAAACGATCATCAGAAGTGCGGCGCCGGAGAGCCATGTGGCGTAGCTCTCCCATTTGAACCAGACGAGGTGCTCGGGCATGTTTTCCGGGGCCACCAGATACTTCTGGATGTGGTAGAAGCCGCCGCCGTGCACCTGCCATTCCTCGCCATGGGCACCGGGGGGCAGATGCGGCACTTTCTTCAGGCCCAGATCAAGCGCGACGAAATAGAAGGACGAGCCGATCCAGGCGATGGCCGTGACCACATGCAGCCAGCGCACCGCGAAGGCCACCCAATCCCAGATCACCGCCAGATCATACATCGCTCTCTCCTGCTGTCGCGCGTTCCCGCCAGCCTAGGCGAGGCGGGTTTCTTCTGCTATTGCTTGCCTTTATCAAGCACCATCAAAAATATCGGAAGAATGTCCTACTTCGATAATATCCGCACCTTCGTGCGTGTCTACGAATTGGGCAGCATGTCGGCCGCTGGCCGGGATTTGCGCATTTCCCCGGCAGTCACCTCCTCGCGCATCTCGCAGCTGGAGGAGCACCTCGGGGTGCGCCTGTTCCAGCGCACCACGCGCAGCCTGACGCCCACGGAGCAGGGGAAATCCTTCTACAAAGGCGCAACCGATATTCTGGCGGCGGTGGAAAGTGCCGAGGCCCAGATCGCCGACATCACCGAGAACCCGCGCGGCGCGCTCTACGTGGCCGCGCCGCTGGGCGTCGGGCGGCGGCTGATCGCGCCTCTGGTGCCGGAGTTCCTGCGCCATTACCCCGAAGTGAGCCTGCGCCTGCGGCTCACCGACCGCACCGTGGACCTGACAACCGAGGGGCTGGATCTGGCCTTCTTCCTTGGCGAGCCCACCGACAGCACGCTCCGTATTCGCAAGATCGCCGATGTGGAGCGCGTGCTCTGCGCCGCGCCCGCCTATATCGAGGCGCGCGGCATGCCGGAGGATGGCGCAGCACTGGTGAGCGAGGGGCACGAATGCCTCAACCTGCGCTTTCCCGGCGCGACGGAATTTCAGTGGCGGCTCTCCACGCAGGACGGCCCCAAACGCTTCCGCGTGGCGGGGCGCTATGAGAGCGACGATGGCGACGTGCTGACCGACTGGGCGCTCTCAGGCCAAGGGATCGTGCTGAAACCGCGCTTCGAGGTGGCCGAGCATCTGGCCAGCGGTGCCCTTCTGCCCGTGGCCGAGGCCACGCCGCCGGTGCCGATCCAGATGGCCTGCCTCTTCACCCACCGGCGCGGGCAGGATCCGAAAACCCGGCTTTTCATGGATTTCGTGATCGACCGGATCGCGGACGCGGTGAGGGGCACTTAGCTGCCGCGATAGGTGCTCATGCCGAAGGGCGAAAGCAGCAGCGGCACGTGGTAATGGGCGTCTGCATCGCTCATGCCAAAGCGGATCGGCACCTCGTCCAGAAACAGCACCTCGCCCTCGGCTTGCCCTGTGGCGCGCAGGTAGTCGCCGCAGAAGAACACCAGCTCATAGGTGCCCGTCTTGAAGGCGCTTTCCGGCAGGATCGGCGCATCGGTGCGCCCGTCTGAATTGGTAACCGTTTCGGCGATCTTGCGGTGGCTGTTGCCCGACACGCGGTAGAGCGCGATGCGGATGCCTTCCGCCGGGCAGCCGCGGGCGGTGTCCAGAACATGGGTCGTCAGGTAGCCGGTCATCTCTCTCTCCTACACTGTGCCTGTTTTTAGGGCGCAAATTTACCCGGTTGCGAGCGTTTCGGGGCAGAAGGCTCTTTTTGGCATTATTTGAAAACCTTGGGCGATCTTCTGGTTTATCTTGGGGTAAAACAAGAGGGCAAGACACGTGCAACGCTATCCGCGCGATATGAAGGGCCACGGCGCAGAGCCGCCGGTGGCGCAGTGGCCAAACGGCGCAAAGATCGCCGTGCAGATCGTGCTCAATTACGAGGAAGGTGGCGAGAACAACATCCTGCACGGGGATGCGGCCTCGGAAGCCTTCCTGTCGGAGATCACCGGCGCGCAAGCTTGGCCCGGTCAGCGGCATTTCAACATGGAGTCGATCTACGAATACGGCGCGCGCGCCGGGTTCTGGCGGCTGCACCGGATGATGCGCGATCTGCCGATCACCGTTTACGGCGTGGCCACGGCGCTGGCGCGTTCGCCCGAGCAGGTCGCCGCGATGAAAGCCGCCGGTTGGGAGATCGCGAGCCACGGGCTGAAATGGGTCGAACACAAGGACATGCCGCCCGAGGAGGAGCGCGCCCAGATCCGGGAGGCGATCCGCCTGCATACCGAAGTCACCGGCAGCCCGCCGCGCGGCTGGTACACGGGGCGCTGTTCAATGAACACGGTGGATCTGGCCGCGGAAGAGGGCGATCTGGCCTATGTGGCCGACAGCTACGCCGATGATCTGCCCTATTGGGTGAAAGCGGGCGGCAAGGATCTGCTGATCGTGCCCTATACGCTGGATTGCAACGACATGCGCTTCGCCATTCAGGCCGGGTTCACGGCGGGCGATCAGTTTGAATCCTACCTGAAAGACAGTTTTGACGTGCTCTATGCCGAAGGGCAGGCGGGTGCGCCGAAGATGCTTTCGATCGGGCTGCACTGCCGGCTGATTGGCCGTCCGGGCCGCGCCGCCGCCTTGAAACGCGCGCTGGATTACATGGCCGGGCATGAGGGCGTCTGGTTCGCCACGCGCGAGCAGATCGCCGACCACTGGGCCATAACCCACCCACCGGTTGCCACGGAGCGCCCCTCAGAGATGGACAAGGCCACTTTCGTTGAGGCTTTTGGCGGCATCTTCGAGCACAGCCCGTGGATTGCCGAGGCTGCCCACGATCTGGAGCTCGGCCCCGCGCATGACAGCGCGCTGGGCGTGCATTCCGCGCTGGCCCGCGTGTTCCGCACCGCAAGCGAGGAGGCGCGCCTCGGCGTGCTCACCGCGCACCCGGATCTGGCCGGAAAGCTCGCGCAGGCCAAGCGGCTTACAGCCGAAAGCACCTCGGAACAGGCGAGCGCCGGGCTCGATGCGCTGACAGACGCCGAACGCGCGCGCTTCACCGAGCTCAACGATGCCTACACGGCAAAGTTCGGCTTCCCCTTCATCATCGCCGTGCGCGATCACGACAAGGCCGGGATCCTTGCCGCCTTCGAGCGCCGGATCGCTAATGACCGCGCCACCGAGTTTGCGGAGGCCTGCAGGCAGGTGGAGCGCATCGCCGAGTTGCGGCTCTTGGAGAAGCTGGGCGGGTGAGTGGCGTGATCGTCATAGAGCCGCTCACGGCAGAGGCCTTCGCCCCGTTCGGCGACGTGCTGGATATCGCGGGCGATCCCGACAAGCTCATCAATCAGGGCCTCTGCGGCCGCTACCATGATCGCGCGTCGCTCGATTTTGCCGAGGGCCGCGCGGGCATCAGCCTGTTCAACGCGCAGGCCCGCCAACTGCCGCTGCGCCTTGAGATGGTGGAGCGCCACCCGGAGGGCAGCCAGGCTTTCCTGCCGATGCAGCGCGCGCCCTTCCTTGTCGTGGTCGCACCCGATGACGCCGGCCAGCCGGGCCGCCCGCGCGCCTTTTTCACCGAGGTGGGGCAGGGCGTGAACTACCATCGCGGCACCTGGCACGGTGTGCTCACCCCCCTTTCCCAACCCGCGCTCTTTGCCGTTGTCGACAGGATCGGCAGCGGCGCCAACCTTGAGGAGCACTGGTTCGACACCCCATTCACCATCACAGGTGAAGCCGGACCCGCCAGCTGAATAAGGCGGGCCACCCCAATCAACAGGACAGAGGGAAACAGACATGACAGATTCAACCATCGGAACGCCGGAGGAACTCCGCGATCCGAATTACACCCCGCCGCTGGCCAAGGCGGTGCCGCTCGGCATCCAGCACGTGCTGGCGATGTTCGTCTCCAACGTGACGCCCGCGATCATCATCTGCGGCGCGGCGGGCTTCGGCTTCGGCTCCAACAGCCCCGATTTCCCGCAGATGATCTACATGATCCAGATGTCGATGTTCTTCGCCGGGCTGGCCACGCTGCTACAGACCATCGGCTTCGGCCCTGTCGGCGCGCGGCTGCCCATCGTGCAGGGCACCTCCTTCGCCTTCATCCCGATCATGATTCCGCTCGTCGCGGGCAAGGGGGTGGACGCCATGGCCGTCGTCATGGGCGGCGTTCTGGTGGGCGGCATCTTCCACGCCTGTCTTGGCCTCTTCATCGGCAAGATCCGCTTCGCGCTGCCGCCGCTTGTCACCGGCCTCGTGGTGACGATGATCGGCCTCGCACTGGTGAAGGTCGGCATCCAGTATGCCGCCGGCGGCGTTCCGGCCATCGGCACCGAGGAATACGGCTCGGCCCTGAACTGGACGATGGCCGGCGTCGTGATCCTTGTCACGCTGGGGCTGAAGTTCTTCACCCGTGGCATGCTGTCGGTCTCCGCCGTGCTGCTCGGCCTCGTGGCGGGCTATGTGGTGGCCTTCCTGCTCGGCGAGGTGAACCTCGGCAACGTCGGCCGCGCGGCGAGCTTTGCACTGCCGAACCCGCTGCACTTTGGCCTCGAGTTCAGCGTGGCCGCCATTGTCGGCTTCTGCCTGATGGCCTTCGTATCGGCGGTTGAAACCGTGGGCGATGTGTCGGGCATCACCAAGGGCGGCGCGGGCCGCGAGGCGACCGACAAAGAAATCCAGGGCGCGACCTTCGCGGACGGGATCGGCTCTGCCGTGGCGGGCCTCTTCGGCGCGCTGCCCAACACCTCCTTCAGCCAGAACGTGGGCCTGATTGCCATGACGGGCGTGATGAGCCGCCACGTGGTGACGATCGGCGCGCTGTTCCTGATCCTTTGCGGCCTCGTGCCCAAGATCGGTGCCATCATCTCCTCGGTGCCGATCGAGGTGCTGGGTGGCGGTGTGATCGTGATGTTCGGTATGGTTGTGGCCGCCGGTATCTCGATGCTGTCGGACGTGAACTGGAACCGCCGCAACATGGTGATCTTCGCCATCTCGCTGTCGCTGGGCCTCGGGCTGCAGCTGGAGCCGGGCGCGCTGCAGTACCTGCCGGGCACGCTGAAAGTGCTGGCGACCTCGGGCATCCTGCCGGCGGCGCTGATTGCCATCGTGCTGAACCTCGTGCTGCCGGAGGAGCTTTCCGGTGAAGCGACCGAGGAAGTTTCGGGCGGTATGCAGGGCCATGGCTCCGGCTCGCTGGGCAGCAGCAAGTAGGCTACCGGAAACGACTGGAAGGCGCGTGGGGGCAGCCCCGCGCGCTTTTTTGTTGGTACATTCGCCCCCCCCCCGCCCGACAGGCACTGTCGGGCCGCGCCGTCCCGCCCCCATGGGGCGGCGCGATTGCGCCACCCCGCGGGACGGCGCTACCGTTTTTTCCGATCCCTTACGAATTTGTTGACAATCCAAAGCCACTTTCCGCAGCACGTTGAAAAAGCTACCCTCCGCCCAACACCAGCCCGGAGCCAAGCCATGCCCTATATCGAAAGCCTTCGGGTCTTCACCCGCGTTGTGGAGCTGAACAGCATCACGGCAGGCGGGCGCGATCTGCGGCTGACCCCGGCGGTGGCCTCCAAGCGCATCAAAGAGCTGGAAAAGAAGCTCGGCGTGCGGCTCTTCAACCGCACCACGCGCTCGATCAGCCCGACCGAAGTGGGCCAGCGCTTCTACGAGGAAGCCCGCAAGGTGCTGGAGGCGGTGGACGCGGCGGAGACGGTGGTATCCGAGTTTTCCGACACCCCGCGCGGCGTGGTGCGGGTGACGGCGCCGCTGGGCGTAGGGCGCCGGGTGATCGCGCCGCTGATCCCGGAGTTTGTCGACGAAAACCCCGAGGTGCAGATCCGTATGCGGATGTCGGATCGCAAGGTGGATCTGCTGGCTGAAGGGCTGGACGTGGCCTTTTTCGTGGGCACGCCGCCGGATTCCAGCCTGAAGATGCGCAAGATCGCCGATGTGGAGCGCGTGCTCTGCGCGGCCCCGGCCTATCTGGAACAGGCCGGCACCCCGCAGCGCCCCGAGGATCTGCTCGCCGGGCACAACTGCCTGCTGTTGCGCTTCCCGCGCTCGCCGGAATACTTCTGGATGCTGCAAACCGCGCGGGGGCCGCAGAAACTGGAGGTCTCGGGCCGCTACGATGCAGACGACAGCGACGTGCTGACGGATTGGGCGCTGGCGGGGCGGGGGATCGTCAACAAGCCGCGCTTTGACGTGGCCGATCATCTCGCGGCCGGGCGGTTGGTGGAAGTGCTGCCCGAACACCGCCCGGTGCCCTCGATCTTCGGCTGCCTCTACCCCCACAAGAAGCTGCTGGACCCGAAGGTCCGGCGGCTGGTGGATTTCGTGGTGGCACGGCGCGCGAAGCTGCTGGCTTAACGCCGTGGGCTGAGCCGCAGGGGCATCTGGCGGTTCACGTCCTTGTAGAGCAGGTAGCGGAACTTGCCCGGCCCCCCTGCGTAACAGGCCTGCGGGCAGAAGGCGCGCAGCCACATGAAATCGCCTGCTTCCACCTCGACCCAATCGCCGTTGAGCCGGTAAGCAGCCTTGCCCTCCAGCACGTAGAGCCCGTGTTCCATCACATGGGTTTCAAGGAAAGGGATCACGCCGCCGGGCTCGAAGGTGACGATGGTCACATGCATGTCGTGGCGCAGATCGGCCGGGTCCACGAAGCGGGTGGTGGCCCATTTGCCGTCGGTGCCCGGCATCGGGGTGGGGGCTATGTCCTGCTCGTTCAGGATCAGCGGCTCGGGTGCAGAGAGGCCTTCCGCCGGCTCATAGGCCTTGCGGATCCAGTGGAAGCGCAGAGGCGCATCGCTTTCGTTCTTCAGCGTCCAGTCGCAGGCGGGGGGCAGGTAGGCATAGCCGCCGGGCACCAGCCTGTGCAGCGTGCCATTCACCGTCAAAAGCGCCTCGCCGTCCACGACGAAAAGCACGGCTTGCGCTTCCGGATCGCTTTCCGGCGCATCAGAACCGCCACCGGGGGCGACCTCCATGATGTATTGCGAAAACGTCTCGGCGAAGCCCGTCATCGGGCGCGCCAGAACCCAGAGCCGCGTGGCCTCCCAGCCGGGCAGGTAGCTTGTCACGATGTCACGCATCGTGCCGCGTGGGATCACCGCATAGGCCTCGGTGAAGATGGCGCGGTCGGTCAGGAGCTGATCTTGTCCGGGCAGGCCGCCACGGGGGGCATAGTAGGTGGGGGCGGGCATCGGGGCTCCTTGGCGGGGCAAAGGGACAGGACAAAAGAAACAGAGGCCAACTATGGGCCGCTGGATCGCTCCCTGCCACCGGGATTGCGGCGAAGAGTGCTTTCGAAACCGTTTGAAAATGGCCGCAGATTGCGCTGGATGGCGCAATGCGGCTTTGAAAACACTTGGTGAAACGCCTGCACTGTGGAACCCTTGGCGAAACGGCCCCTGTGCTGCAGGGGCGGCTTTGGCAAGAGGGAGAGAGTTTCATGGGTGTGACTGGATATCTGAACCGGATGGCTTTGGCCGCGGCGGCCTGTGTCGGGCTCGCCTTGGCCGCCCCGCAAGCCGAGGCGCAACCGCTGCCCGGTGAACTGAGCGCCGACAGCTGGCAACACTCGATTACACCGTTCCTGTTCCTGCCGCTCTCTACCACCGGCACCTCGACGATCGACGGCACCAGCACCGATCTGGATCTGGACCTCGGCGATATTTTCGACCTGCTGCAGGGCGCGGCCTCGATCCGCTACGAGGGCTGGAAAGGGCGCTACGGGATCATCGTGGAAGGCTATTGGACGAACCTCGGGCTGGATCAGTCCCTGCCCGGCCCTGCGGTAACCCGCGTGGAAGTGGACGCCCGGCAGGCCTTCGTCGCGGTGCAGGGGGCCTATCGCGTGAACGCCGGCGTCAATGCCGCAGGCCGTCCCTTTGCCACCGATCTGGCCTTCGGCGCCAAGTGGAACCGCCTGAAGCAGGAGGTCACCGGCACTGGGGCTGGCGGTGGCACGGCCACCATCGGCGGCACGGAGGATTGGTTTGAGCCGGTTGTCACGGCGCGCTACTCGGTGGAGATCGCGGACGACTGGATCTTCGGCGCGCGCGCCGAGCTGAGCGGCTTTGGCGTGAACGGCAACGATCTCTCTTACCTCGCGCTGGTCGGTTTCAACTGGCAGAAATGGGAAAACACTTCCCTGCGGTTCGGCTACCAGTTCTACGGGATCGATTTCGCCACCGACCGCCCCGGCGGCCGCTTCGCCTATGACGTGGACCAGCACGGCCCCTATCTAGGCCTGACCTTCAGCTTCTGACGCGGCTCTATCGCAGGAAGGCCACCACGGCCAGCGCCACCACGGCCAGCATCGACAGGCTCATCGCGATGTTGATCGCGCGGTGGGCCTTGGGCGAGAGATCCAGCGCGTGCAGGCGGATGCCAAGCGCGAGCCAGAGGAAATGGATCGGGATCCAGATCGCGTTGAAGATCACCAGTTTCAGCGCGGTTTCCGCCGCGAGGTTGCCCGGCAAGAAGGAAAAGCCGGAAAACAGCGCGGTGTTCACCGCATAGGCCTTCGGGTTGATCGCCTGCAGCGCGATGCCGTTCACGATCCCCGGCGCGCTGCGGGCCTCGATGAAGGCGAGTTTCGAGCCTGCTGCCGCGATGCGGAAGGCGAGGTAGAGCAGATAGCCCGTGGAGAGCACGAAGAGCAGGTTGCGCACCGCAGGGGCCGCCAGCACCACGGCCGCCACGCCTGAGATTACCGCCAGCGCCACGGCATTGTTGCCGATCCAGAGGCCGAACACGTAGCGCGTGCCCGCGCGTGCGCCATAGGCTGAGCCGACCCCGGCGGTCGAGAGCACGCCGGGCCCCGGCGTGATGATCAGGAAGAAGACGGCGGCGGCGAAGGTCAGCATGGCGTCTCTCTTTCAGGGGCGGCACTCATGCGTGGTTCTCCCGCCACCAGATCACGAGCCCCGCAACGATGATCACCGCCGCACCGGTGAGCGTGTTCACCCCCGGCACATCGCCGAACACGAAGAAGCTGCCCGCCGACATGAACAGGATGTAGGAGTACTGAAACGGCATCAGCACCGAGGCTTCGGCAAAGCGGTGGGCGTTGCTGAACAGCTCGTGCCCCGTCCAGGCGAAGGCACCGAAGATGCAGAGCAGGAGCCAGTCGCGCATCGTTTCGGGGTTCTGCCACGTGAGGATCGCGAAGGGCAGCAACACGCAGACGCCCAGCACGTTCAGGAACATCTGCATGGTGAGCGCAGGCACATGGCCGGCAAGCTTGCGCGTGAGGATCGAGAAGAAGGCCATCGCCAGCGCGTTATAGACGATCATCGCCGCCGCCCAGTGGAAGGATTCGCTCCACGGGGCCACGATGATCATCACGCCAACAAAGCCCAGCAGGATCGCCCCCCAGCGCCACGGGCCGACCTTCTCACCCAGCAAAGGCGCGGAGAGTGCGCAGGTGAAGATCGGGGCGGAGAACATCACCGCCGCGATCAGCGTGAGCGAGAGGTAGCGGATGGCGATGAAGTTCACCACCGTGGCTGAGACAAGCAGCAGCGCGCGCAAGGTGAGCATCGTGATCTGCGGCCTTGTGAGCCGCAGCAGCGCCTGAGGCGTGCCGCCAGCCGCCAGAAGCGCGGCGCGCTTGCGCCGGTTCTGCCGCGCGACGCCGCTCTGGGCCGCCACCGTGAGCACCAGCGCCACGAAGTAGCGCATGAAAGCCAGTTGCAGCGCCGGAAGGCCTAGCGTGGCCAGCCATTTCACCGTGGTGTCGGTGCAGGCAAAGAAGAACCACGCAAGGGTCATCAGCCCCATGCCGAGGCGCACCTGCGGCGCACCGAGCGGAGAGGCCGTGCTCACGCGGCGCGCCTATTTGCCGAAGCGGGCGGAATAGAACTCGACCATCTGGGGCACCAGATCGTCGCCCCGGCCATCTTCCAGCGCCGCGCCAAGGGCTTCGCGCGCGCTTTTGGACATGATGGACTCCACCCCTAGACCTTCAGCCATTGTGCCGTAGTAGCCCACGTCCTTGGCGGCATTGCGCACCGAGAAAGCGAGCTTCTGGGCGTCGCCTTCCAGCGCATAGGCGGTGACGAAATCCATCATCCCCGACCGCAGCGGGCCTGCGCTCATCACGTCATAGAGGTTTTGGCGCGGGATGCCGGCCTTGTCGGCCATTGCGAAGGCCTCGCTCATGGCGTTGGCGGTTGTCATGGCGAAGAAATTGTTGATCAGCTTGATCGTGTGGCCCGACCCAAGCGGGCCGAGGTGGAAGACGTTCTCGCCCTGATCATCGAGCACCGGTTTGACCTTGGCATAGGCGGCCTCGTCGCCGGCGCACATGATGTTGAGCTGGCCTTCGCGCCCATGGCTCGGGGTGCGCCCGAGCGGCGCATCGAGCAGCGTGCCCCCGGCCGCCGCCACTTCCGCACCAAGCGCCATGGTGGAAGAGGGCAGGGAGGTGCCGTAGTCGATCACCACGGCGCCCGGCTTGAGGCCCGCAATCACGCCATCCGGTCCGCGCATCCGCCCCTCCACATGATCCGAGGTGCCCATGCAGAGCATCACGATGTCGCTCGCTGCGGCCAACTCGCGCGCGGTGGCGGCTTCCGCCGCGCCTCGGGCCAGCGCGGCCTCCACGCCAGTGCGATCGGTGTTGCCGAGCACGGTCAGCTCATAGCCGCAATCCAGCAGGCGCTGCACCATGGCAGAGCCCATGAGGCCGAGGCCGATAAAGCCGATTTTGGGTTTGGACATGATGTGCTCCTTGCAGAAAAACGGATGTTGGAAAGAGGGTGAGAACGGATCCGGGCGCGTCCGCGCCTTAGCGACGGGCCGGTGGGAAATCCGGGGCGAGCGGGGCGAGGGCCTCCAGCGCGGCGTCTTCTTCGGGGGTGAGGCCGGTGTAGACGGCGAAAGAGGCCAGCGCCATGAAGCGGAACAGGGCCACGCCGGAAAGCACCGAAAGATGCCGCCCGGCGGCGTCGCGCAGGAAGGGCGTGTCGGGCGGGGTGTAAACGGCGTCAAACGCCCAGCTTTGGGAGCCAAGGAAATTGGCGGTGAAGGCACTGCGCTTGTCCCGCCCCATGCCCAGCGGCGTGGCGTTCACCAACCCGTCGGCCTCGCGTACGGCGTCGGGCGCCCTGGCGATGGGGATGGCCTTCACGGAAGGGCCAAAGCTATCGGCAAAGGCCTTGGCGCGCGCGGCGTCGTTGTCCCAGACGGTGATCTCGTCGGCTCCGAGCGACAGTAGCGCTGCAGCCACCGCGCGGGCCACGCCGCCCGCACCGGCCATGGCCACCTGCCCCGGCGCGGCGGAGCCGAAAGCATCGTGCCAGGCGGCCCGGAAACCGGGGGCGTCGGTGTTGTGCGCCATCAGTGTGGGCTTGAACATCACGAGGTTGCTGGCTCCGATCGCGGCCACATCCTGCGTGACGGCCGCGCCCGCATAGGCCGCTGCAGCCCCCTTGTAGGGATGGGTGACGGAGACGCCGTCCCAGCCCTCGGCCTGCAGCCGTGCGAGTGTGTCGGGCAGGCTGAACCCCGGATCCTCAGCGGTGTCGATGGCGGTGAAGTCGAGGGTCAGCCCGTGCAATCCGCAGAGCGCCTCCATCGCTGCCGAGAAACGTGAGGCGCCGATGTGTTCGCCGATCAGTCCAATGCGTAGTGTCTTCATCTGTGTCTTGTTCGCTTACATGACCGCGCCGATCTGCCACGGCACGAATTCGTAATCCCCGAGGCCCTGTGCCTCGGATTTGCTTTGCTGGCCGGAGGCCACGGCCAGGAACATCTCGTAGATCTCGCGCCCTTTCTCTTCCACGCTGACGCCTTCGGTCAGGATGGTGCCTGCGTTGATGTCCATGTCCTCGGGCATCTTGGCATAAAGCGCTGCGTTGGTGGCAATTTTGATCGTCGGGGCGGGTTTGCTGCCAAAGGCCGAGCCGCGCCCGGTGGTGAAGCAGACCAGGTTGCAGCCGCCCGCGATCTGGCCTGTCACGCTGGCCGGATCGTAGCCGGGGCTGTCCATGAAGGTGAAGCCTTGGGCGGTGACGGGCTCGGCGTATTTGTAGACACCGTTCAGCGGAGTGGTGCCGCCCTTCGCTGCCGCGCCGAGGGATTTTTCGAGGATCGTTGTCAGCCCGCCCTTCTTGTTGCCGGGGGAGGGGTTGTTGTCCATCGAGCCGCGGTTGCGGGCGGTGTAATCCTCCCACCATTTGATCAGGCCGATCAGCCGCTGGCCGGTGGCCTCATCCTTGGCGCGGCGGGTGAGCAGGTGCTCGGCGCCGTAGATCTCAGGCGTTTCGGCCAGCACGCCGGTGCCGCCCTGCGCTGCAATCAGATCGCAGGCATAGCCAAGCGCCGGGTTCGCGGTGATGCCGGACCACGCGTCCGAGCCACCGCATTGCAAGGCCACTTTCAGCTCCGACACAGGGCACGGCGTGCGCTGCGCGGTGTTGGCGATGGGTAGCATCGCGCGGACCTTCTCGATCCCCATTTCCACCGTGCGCCGCAGCCCGGCGACGTTCTGGATGTTCATCGTCTGGAAGAGCGGGCCCTGCTTCAGCCCATAGGCCTCCAGCAGCCAGTCGATCTGGTTCATCTCGCAGCCCAGCCCCACCATCAGCACGCCGGCGTGGTTGGGGTGGCGCGCATAGCCCCACATGACGCGCTGGAGTGCCTCGAAGCCTTCGCCATCCCCGCCCATGCCGCAGCCGGTGCCGTGCACGAAGGCCACGACTCCGTCGACGTTGGGGTACTCGGCAAGTTCCTCCGGCCCGAAGGCATCGGCGATGCGGCGGGCTGCGGTGGCCGAGCAGTTCACCGAGGTGACGATGGCGATGTAGTTGCGGGTGCCGACGCTGCCGTTTTCGCGGCGGTAGCCCATGAAACTTTCGCTGGCCTGCGCCGCCGGAGCCGGGCGCAGATCGGTGGCGAAATCATAGGCGACGTCTGTGTTGCGAAATTCGACGTTCTGGGTGTGCACATGGCTGCCGGCAGGGATGTCCTCGGCGGCATAGCCGATGATCTGGGCGTATTTGCGGATGGCATCCCCGCGCGCGATGTCCTGCGTGGCGAGCTTGTGGCCAGAGGGGATCGCCTGCAGCGTTGTCACGCCTGCGGCTTGCGTGCCGGCGGCAATGGCTTCCACGGCTGTCTCGACATTGTCGGACGGATCAAGGCGCACGGTTCTGGGCATGTGGTCTCCTGCGGCGTGGGGCGGTGCGATACCTGCCCGCGCTGGCCACCGAATCATTCATCCGGCAGCGTTTAACATCAGCAGGCAAAGCGGCAGGCTGTGCAATTGAATTCAATGTTTTTTTGGCATTTTCGAACAAAATGCGGAGGTCCGGGCCGCTGGGCGGCCCGGACCGGAGATCACTTGAGCAGGATTTCCACGATCGGCGGCCAGATCAGCAGCACCGAGAGTGCCAGCAGCTGGATGCCGATGAAAGGCAGGAAGCCTTTGAAGATATCCGTCAGCGAGATATGCGGCGGGGCCACCGATTTCAGGTAGAAGGCCGCGGGGCCGAAGGGGGGCGACAGGAAGCTCACCTGCATGTTCATACAGAACACCACCCCGAACCAGATCGCCACGTAGCGCGGCTCAAGCTGGCCGATGAGCCCGATCTCTTCGATGGGCAGGCGCTGCACGATGGGCAGGAAGACGGGGATGATCAGCAGCACGATGCCGACCCAATCCATGAAGGCCCCCATGAACAGCAGGATCACCATCATCATCAGGATGATGCCCATCGTCGGCAGCTCGGAGCCGACGATGAAATCCGCCACATAGGTGGGCCCGCCCGCGATCGTATAGGCCCCGGCCAGCGCCGTGGCGCCGATCGTGACCCAGATGATCGTACCGGTGGATTTCAGGGTACGCATCAGGCTGTCCCAGACGAGATCGAAGGAGGCCTCGCCCCGGAAGATCGCGATCACCAGCACCGCGAGCGCGCCCATGCCAGCGGCCTCGGTAATCCCGGTGATGCCGCCGTAGATCGAGCCCATCACCACGCCGATCACCACGATGGGGGCCACGAGGCCCTTGCCCATCTGCCACCCGAGCGCTGTACGCGCGCGGCCCAACACGAAGAACATCATCACGAAGGCAAACACCACGGCCCCACCGAAGCGCGGCAGCCATTCGGCTGTGCCGTAAGCATAGGCGTCGCCGGTGTTCGTCGCGTTCTGACCGCTCAGTTCGAAGAAGAGCGCGCGCAGGAAGAGCACGGAGGCAAAGCCTGCCAGAAGGATGCAGAGGAAGCCTGCGAAAAGCTTGAACTTCTCGAAACCCTCCGGCTCACCCTCGATGGGCTCGGGCAGGGGGGCATCCTCGGGCCGCATCTGGGTGCGGATGATGATGTAGATGATGATGAAGGAGGCGAGCATGAAGCCCGGAATGAAAGAGGCCGTGAACAGCGCCTTGATCGAGGTTTCGGTGATCAGCCCGTAGATGATCAAAACGATCGAGGGCGGGATCATCGTGCCAAGGCTGCCTGAGGCACAGATCGTGCCGATGGCGAGGTTCTGATTATACCCCAGCCGCAGCATCTGCGGCAGAGCGATCAAGCCCAGCAGCACGACTTCGCCGCCGATGATCCCCGACATCGCCGCCATGATGACGGCCATGATCGAGGTCACGATGGCGATGCCGCCGCGGGTGCGGTTGAGCCAGACGTTGAGCGAGGAATACATGTCCTTCGCGATGCCCGAGCGCTCCAGCAGCGCGGCCATGAAGATGAACAGCGGAATGGATATGAGCACGTAGTCCGTGAGCAATCCGTATATTCGCTGGGCCAGGATGTTGAGCGGCCCCGAACCGGGGCGGCCCGTGAGGATGCCGTCGCCGAAGGTCCAGGGGGCCGTCAGCAGGGTGGGCTCGAATTTCATCACGAGGACGAGCACCGAAAGGATGGCCGAGGCAAAACCCAGGGGCATGCCGATGGCCAGAAGCAGGATGAGGCCCAGCATCAGGACCAGAGAGATCGTTCCGATATCCATCAGCGTTTCTCGTATTCGTTGGATTGAATGGAGCCGCGCGTGACGTCCAACTCGCCGACACCATCATGGCCGACAGCGGCGCGCAGGCGCGCGAGTTCGTCTTCGTCGATGTCATCGGCGGCGGTGTGTACCACCGGCTCGGCGTTCCAGTCGGAGATCAGGTTCACGATGGCCTGGAAGGCCACGAGCGTCACCACGATCAGCACCATGGGTTTCAGGGTGGCGGGGATCGGCGGGTCAAAAACGGTGCCGAAGGTCTCCCAGCGGTAGAACTTGTCGAAGGCTTCGCCATAGCCGCCATAGAATAGGAAGAAGGCGAAGGTCACGATCAGGACAGTGGAGATCACGTCGCAGGTGCGCTGCAGGTTGCGCGGCAGCATGTCGTAGATCAGGAAAATCCGGATGTGGCTGCGCTGTTGCATGGCGTAGAGCCCGGCGCAAAGAAAAACGAAGCCTGCAAGCCAGAGCGAAAGCTCGTTGGCCCAGAGCGTTGGGGCCTCGAAGATGTAACGCAGGATCACCTCGTAGATCATCACGCAGCAGAGCACGACGATCAGCATCATGGTGACACGGCCGATGAAGACCGACAGGCGGTCAATCGCGCGCCAGCTTTCAAATTCCATCGGCGCGCGGCGCACCGTGCGCATGCCCACATAGGCGAGCGCCGGGATCATCAGCAGGGCCAGCCAGTCGATGATATCCGCATAGCCGCCGAAGAGGCCGGGCAGATTGGGTGTGATGTCTGCGCGTTTGAACAGAGCCAGAAGCTTGTCGTATTGCGAAGGATCTTCGGGCGTCGCCAAGGTGAGCGTGAAGGCTGGCATGTGCCAGATGACCCAGCCCGCGCAGAATATGAAGGCCAGCGGCACAAGCCACTCGACCAAGCTCCCTGATTTTTCCGGCATGTTGTCCCCATGTCTCCAGAGGTGTTTGCCTTTGCCCTGCTGCAAAGACAAAAAAAGACCCCGCCCAATGCGGGCGGGGTCTGTCTGTGGGTTGGCTTACTGTTTCAAGCCAAGCTGCTCGAGGTAGGCAAGGTGCGATTCCACCAGAGCCTTGGCTTCCGGCGTATCGGCGAACTCACCCCAGGCGGCCTGGGCCGCGCCGCGGAACTTGTTGAGCTCCTCGGTGGACCACTGAGACAGAGTCACGCCATCGGCACGCAGTTTGGCGGCGGCTTCGGCGTTGGCTTTCTCGAAGGTCAGCGCGGTGCGCAGGGCCAGAGCTTCCATCGCAACTTTCATGATGCGCTGGTGATGCTCGGGCATCGCGTCGAACACGGCCTTGTTGCAGGCGAGGTGGTCGGACGGCATCGAGTGGAAGCCGGGGAAGTTGGCGTATTTCACGATGTCGTAGAGACCAAGGCCAACGTTGTTGGCAAGGCCGGAGGCGTCTGCACCGTCGATGATACCGGTTTCAAGCGCGGTGAAGATCTCGGTGAAATCCATCACGATCGGGGATGCGCCGAGCTTCTCAAAGATGATCGTCTGCATGCCCGGAGGGGAGCGGAATTTCCAATCCTTGAAGTCTTCCACTTTCTCGATGGGCTTGGAGGAGGCGAAGCTCTCCTGGCCGTAGACCCACCAGCCGATCAGCTCCATGCCGTACTTGTTGTAGAGCGGAGCCGCTGCTTCCTTGCCGCCACCGAAATACAGCCAGGACAGCTGCTGGTAGGGGGTGTCGTAGCCGCCCATGATGTCGCCCACGAACTGGAAGGCGGAGTTTTTGCCGGTCTGGTAGCCACCGCCGGTCATGTCGCAATCGAGGATGCCGGTAGCGGCAGCGTCGAAGGTTTCCACCGATTTCACAACGGAGGACGAGTAGAACATCTCTACTTCGATCTCGCCGTTGGACATCGCCTGGATGTCTTCCATGTATTGTGCGGCCAGCTTGCCGGAGACAGTTTCCGGGGCGTAGTGCGTCTGGATGCGCAGCTTCGTGGTGTCCGCGCTGATCGCGGTGCCCGCGATGAGTGCCGTCGCACCGGCCAAGGCCGCAGCCAGTTTCCTGAGTTTCATGGTGTTCCTCCCAATGTTGTCGTTGCGCGTCCGAAAGCCTTCCTCCCTGGCCGTGCCGGATTGACGCAGGGGGAGCCTAGCAACGGCTTTTCGATGTGCCAACAATAATTTGAAAAAGAAAAAAATTTTGAAATTTCTGGAAATCTTGCGGAAGCTCATGCTACGGATTCCGGTCAGGTTGAGGCCCGCGCGGGGGAGCGTGCGGGCAAGCCTTGGGAGCAGATCATGGTCAAAAGCGCCGACACCGCAGCCATCTACAGCGACCTTCAGGACAAGCTGATCAACGGCTATTTCGGCGCTGCAGCAAAGCTCAAACCCGGCACGTTACAAGGCGCATACGGCTGTTCGGCCAATACGATCCGGGATGTTTTGCTGCGGCTGTCATCGATGGGGCTCGTCACCTTCGAGTTGCAGCGCGGCTTTCGTACACAGCCCTGCTCACAGTCGATTCGCGCTGACGTGACCCGGTTTCGAATCATGCTCGAACAGGAGGGCGCCGCGCGCTCGATGAAGCTTGGCGGCGTCGCATGGGAGGCGCAACTCACGGCCGCGCATCATAAACTTGTGCATATCGAAACCCGAATCGCGCGAGAATCAGGAGCGCCGGGCGAGGACAGCGCGCTCTGGAGTTCGGCGGAGTATGATTTTCACCGCACGCTGATCTCGGCCTGTGACTCGCCGATCCTGCTGCACAGCTTCGACAGCATCTACCTTCAGTTCCGCCAGCAGATGTTCGCGCTGGAACGGGATTTCGGCGGCGATTACTTCCGCGCCATCATCGGTGAGCACCAGACGATCCTCGACGCCGCTCTGGGCCGCGATGAAGCCGCCTGCCGCAAGGCGATCCACGATCACCTCAAGCGCAACCTCTGAGCCTGTTCAGGCGCGAGATCGTCACGGATGTAAGCTTCGATGATGCTGCGGAAGTCTGCATCCGCCGTGAAGCCAAGCGCCAGCGCCCGTTCGGGGGCGAAATTGCGCGGCCAGCCGGCCACGATAGCCTCAATGGTCGGATCAGGCTGCGGTTTGATCAGTGCCAACACATCATTCCCGGCCACATCGCGCAGGGCTTCGATCTGCTCTTCCACCGTGCAGGAAACGCCGGGCAGGTTCAGCGCGCGGCGCTGTCCGAGTTGGCCTGTATCCAGCCGCGCGGCATGGCGCAGGAAGCCGACGGCGGAGGCGGGGGAGGCGTGCCAGTGGCGCACGTCCGTGCCGACGGGCAGCACCGCGTCCTGCCCGTTCAGCGGCTCGCGGATGATGCCCGAGAAGAAGCCCGAGGCCGCCTTGTTGGGCTTGCCGGGCCGCACGCAGATCGTGGGCAGGCGGATGGCGATCCCGTCCAGAAACCCCTTGCGGGAGAAATCGGCCAGCATCAGTTCGCAGGCCGCCTTCTGTGCCCCGTAGGAGGTGAGCGGCGCGGGCGGGAAGCCGTCGTCGATCACCTCGGGGTAGGGGCCGCCAAAGACGGCAATGGAGGAGGTGAACACCACGCGCGGGCAGTAGCTGCCACCGCTGGCGATATGCTCGTGGCGCACCGTTTCGAGGAAACGCCAGAAGGCCATGTGATTGACCTCCCAGCCCAGATCGAAATCGGCCTCCGCCTGCCCGGAGACGATGGCGGCGAAATGGAAGATCACCGCCGGGCGCTCGGCCAGCGCCGCCTTGAGTGGCGCAGGATCGGAGACATTGGCGATGATCTGCCGTGCGCCCATTGGGCTTTCGGGCGGGAAGCCGAGGTCCATCAGGGTGAGGGCGGAGGTGGTATCGGGCGTCAGCGGTGCCTGCACGAGGGCATGGGCGAGCTTCTGGCCCACCATGCCACCGCCGCCGATGATCAGGATTTCCTCGATGTCACGCATCTCACACCAGCCCGTTGCGTTGCTTGAGTTCGAGGTAGAGCGCGGAGTGATCCATGTCGCCACCATCCATCGCGTCGCACAGGTGGCGGAAGCGTTCGTTCACGTCATGGGTCGTGGGCAGGGTCAGGCCCAGCCCGGCGGCCTCTGCCAGCACGTTGTCCAGATCCTTGACCTGAAATTTCGTCAGCCCGCCGGGCACGAAATTGCCTTCGGTCATCCGCTGGCCGTGCTGTTGCAGGATCGTGGAATCCGCAAAGCCGCCCTTCAGCGCGTCGCGCACGGCAGCCGGGTTGGCGCCGCCCTTTTCGAGCAGAAGCATGGCCTCGGCCACGGCGGCGATGGTGATCGCAACGATGGATTGGTTGGCCAGTTTGGACAGCTCTCCGCTGCCCGACGGCCCCACATGCACCGGGCGGCCCATGGCAGAGAGCACAGGCTCAGCTTCGGCAAAGACCTCGGCTTCACCGCCTACCATGATCGCGAGCTTCGCCCCTTCCGCACCCTTGGTGCCGCCGGAGACCGGCGCATCGAGGTGGCGCAGGCCGAGCTTGGCCAGATCGGCGGCCTGCGCGCGGGCTTCTTCGGGTTTGACCGAGGCCATCTCGATCCAGAGGGCCCCCGCCTTCAGCCCGGCGCGCAGATCGGGCTCGGCCTGCACGGCAGCGGTGGTTGGTCCGTCCGCCATCATCGAGATCACGATATCGACCCCGGCAACGGCCTCAGCTGCGCTGTCACAGACCTGCGCGCCTTGGGCCGCCAACGGCTCGGCTTTGGTGCGGGTGCGGTTCCAAACCCGCAAAGGGTATCCGGCCCGGCAGAGGTTGGCCGCCATCGGCGCGCCCATCAGCCCGGTGCCCAAAAGTGCGATTGTCGGTTTCGTCATGATGTGTCCCTCCTGGCGCGGCGCAGGGGCCTGCGCAGCGGTTCCGCCCTTGATTTCGGCGAAGCCTAGAGACTAGGCTCGCCCGCGGCCAGACCCATTTTCGCCAAGCTTCGAGCAGCACCAAAATAGCGTGCACTCGAGTGTTCGCGTGGCGGGGCTCCGGACGAAAGGGAAGGAAAAGGAAAGCATTCCCAATTAGTTGACACCTCGGATCCCGCGCCGTCCCTCCCGGCGTTGCGCGGCTTCGGGACGATCGAAACAAGTGCCACTTATCGGGTGCCTGCTATTTTGAGTCGGGGCCCGGACCAGGAGAATTTGAGCGTGACGCAAGACACCAAACGCCCGCTGCGCAGCCAGCAATGGTTCAACAACCCCGACAACCACGAGATGACCGCGCTCTATCTCGAACGTTATTTGAACTACGGGCTGACCCGCGAAGAGCTGCAATCGGGCAAGCCGATCATCGGCATCGCCCAGACGGGCAGCGATCTGAGCCCCTGCAACCGCCACCATATCGAGCTGAGCAAACGCGTGCGCGACGGCATCATCGCCGCCGGCGGCACGGTGATCGAGATCCCGGTGCATCCGATTCAGGAAACCGGCAAGCGCCCCACAGCGAGCCTTGACCGCAACCTCGCTTACCTGAGCCTCGTGGAAACGCTCTACGGCTACCCGATCGACGGCGTAGTGCTCAACATCGGCTGCGACAAGACAACCCCGGCCCTGCTGATGGCAGCGGCGACGGTGAACATTCCCGCCATCGCGCTCTCGGTTGGCCCGATGCTGAACGGCTGGTACAAGGGCGAGCGCGCAGGCTCCGGCACGGTGATCTGGAAGGCCCGCGAACTGCTGGCCACCGGCGAGATCGACGATGACGGTTTCATGGAACTGGCCGCCTCGTCTGCGCCGTCCGTGGGCTATTGCAACACTATGGGCACCGCCACCACGATGAACTCGCTGGCCGAGGCGCTGGGCATGCAGCTGCCGGGCTCCGCCGCCATCCCCGCGCCCTACCGCGAGCGCGGCCAGATCAGCTACGAGACCGGCAAACGCATCGTGGACATGGTGCGCGAGGATCTGAAGCCGACCGACATCATGACGCGCGAGGCGTTTGAGAATGCCATCGTGATCAACTCCGCCATCGGCGGCTCCACCAATGCGCCGATCCACCTGAACGGCATCGCCCGCCATCTGGGCGTGGAGCTGAACAACGACGACTGGCAGGCGCTGGGCCACAAGGTGCCGCTCTTGGTGAACCTGCAGCCGGCGGGCAAATATCTGGGCGAGGATTACCACCGCGCAGGCGGCGTGCCGGCCGTGGTGGGCGAGTTGATCGCCGCCGGGCTGCTGCCGCACCCCGATGCGATCACCGCCAACGGCAAGACGATGGGCGACAACTGCGCCGAGCGCCGCACCGAGAACGATGACGTGATCATGCCCGTTTCGGCACCGCTCGTCCCGGCGGCCGGGTTCATCAACCTGTCGGGCAACCTCTTTGACTCCGCGATCATGAAGACCTCGGTGATCAGCACCGAGTTCCGCGATCGCTACCTCTCCAACCCTGAGAGCCCCAACGCCTGGGAAGGCCGTGCCATCGTCTTTGACGGGCCGGAGGATTTCCACAAGCGGATCGACGACGAGAGCCTCGGCGTGGATGAGCATTGCATCCTGATCATGCGCGGCGCGGGCCCTATCGGCTATCCGGGTGCGGCGGAAGTGGTGAACATGCGTCCGCCGGCCTACCTGCTGAAAAAGGGCATCCACGCGCTGCCCTGCGTCGGCGATGGCCGCCAGTCCGGCACCTCCGGCTCACCCTCGATCCTGAACGCATCGCCCGAAGCGGCGGCTGGTGGCGGGCTGGCGCTGGTGAAAACCGGCGATCGCATCCGCATCGATCTGAACGCCTGCACCGCCAACATGCTGGTGGACGAGGCCGAGCTTGAGGCCCGCCGCGCCACTCTGGGCGAGCGCCCCTATACGCCAGAGTCCCAAACCCCCTGGCAGGAGATCTTCCGCGAGCGCGTGCGCCCGCTCTCTGAAGGCATGACGCTGGAAGGTGCGGACAAATACAAACGCCTCGCGCAGGGGCCGCTCCCGCGCGACAACCACTAGGAGCTGCCATGAAACTGGTGCGTTTCGGTGCGCCCGGGGCCGAGAAACCCGGGATCGTCGATCGGGAAGGGGGGATCCGCGATCTCTCCTCCCATGTGCCCGACATCAGCGGGCCGCACCTGTCGGCCCGCACGCTGTCGCGCCTGCGGGCGCTCGATCCCGCGGGGCTGCCCAAAGTGGCCCCCGGAACCCGGCTGGGCCCCTGCGTGGGCAGCATCGGCAAGTTCATGTGCATCGGGCTCAACTACTCCGATCATGCCGCCGAAAGCGGCCTGCCGATCCCCGAACACCCGATCCTCTTCATGAAGGCCAATTCCGCGATTTCCGGCCCCAATGACGATGTGATCCTGCCGCGCGGCTCCACGCGCAGCGATTGGGAGGTGGAGCTTGGCGTGGTGATCGGGCGCGCGGCGAAATACGTGAGCGAGGCCGAGGCGCTGGATTACGTGGCGGGCTATTGCATCTGCAATGATGTTTCCGAACGTGAATTCCAGACCGGGCTCACCGGCCAGTGGACCAAGGGCAAGAGCTGCGACACCTTCGGCCCCACGGGGCCGTGGCTCGTGACGGCCGACGAAGTGGGCGATCCGCAGCGGCTCGACATGGGGCTGGCGGTGAATGGCGCACAGATGCAGTCGGGCAATACGGCGACGATGATCTTCACCGTGGCGCAGATCATCTCTCATCTGAGCCAGCTTTTTACCCTGCACCCGGGCGATGTGATCTCCACCGGCACGCCTCCGGGCGTGGGCATGGGGATGAAACCCGAACCGAAATACCTGAAGGAAGGCGATGTGATGGACGTATGGATCGAAGGGCTGGGCCGCCAGCGGCAAGAGGTGAAGGCTGATGTCTGAGAAACCGGTTCTGCTGCAGGTCGGCCAGGTGACGGAGCGCATGACCGCCCGTTTTGAAGCCGAGTTCACCGTGCACCGCCTGTTCGGCCGCGAAGACCGCGCGGAATTTCTGGCCGAAGTCGGCCCGTCGGTGCATGCGATTGCCACCGATGGCCATTGGGGGGTGCCGGAAGACGTGATGGCGGCCTGTCCGAACGTGAAGGTTATCTCGAGCTACGGCGTTGGCTATGACGCGATCGACGCCGATGGCGCGGCGGCGAAAGGCATTCTGGTGGCCCACACACCGGATGTGCTGAACGATGAGGTGGCCGACACGGCGATCCTGCTCTGGCTTGCCGTCTCCCGCCAGTTGGTGCCCTCGGAGCGCTGGGCGCGCAGCGGCGATTGGGAGGCCAAGGGCGCGTACCCGCTCACCCGCTCGGTGCAGAACCGCCGCGTGGGCATCCTCGGGCTGGGCCGCATCGGCCAGACGATTGCCGAGCGCGCCAAGGCTTTCGGGGCCGAGATCCTCTATCACAGCCGCTCGGAAAAGCCGGTGGATTACACCTATTGCGCCGATCTGGTGGATATGGCGCAGCGCTGCGATGTGCTGGTCTGCATCACGCCCGGCGGCGCGGCCACGCAGCATCTGGTGAACGCCGAGGTGCTTGCGGCGCTGGGGCCTGAGGGCATCCTCGTCAACGTCTCGCGCGGCTCTGTTGTGGATGAGGCCGCGCTGGTGGCCGCTTTGGAAAGCGGCGCACTCGGCGGGGCGGGGCTTGATGTGTTTGAGCAGGAGCCGAAGATCCCGGATGCGCTCAAAGGCATGGACAACGTGGTGCTCACGCCGCATGTGGGCTCAGGCACGGTGGAAACCCGTCAGGCGATGGGCGATCTCACCTGCGACAACCTCAGCCAGTTCCTGAAGGATGGCACTGTGCTTACGCCGGTGCCCGAGTGCAAGGCGCTGAACGGTTAGGCGCGGGACAAGCCGAAGGCGCCGCGCCATCGCCGGCCCGCCCGGACGGGCTGGCGATTTGGCTGGACTGGGTGCTCCGTTCAAGCCATGCGCGGAGGTTGCCAGATAACCTGCTCAGCACAAACCTCGGCTCGCCACCCCGCGGGACGGCGATGGCGCTCTGATCAAGCCTGCCGCCAGCTGGGCACGCCCTTGTTCAGGAAGGCCTCGATGCCCTCCCGCGCTTCCGGCGTTTCCCACGTGTCCGCAAGGCGGGTGATGGTTTCATCGATCACCACATCGTCGATCCGTGGCCCAAGTACCCGCGCCAGCGCCTTGGCGGCCCCCACCGCGCCGGGGGCGACCTCCAAATAGGGGGCGACCTCGGTTTCGATGCGGGCGTCCAGTGCCTCGGCTGCCGCGTGGCCCGCGATCAGGTCCAGCGCCTGCGCTTCTTCGGCCCCAAACAGCCTTGCCGACATGAACACCCGCCGCGCCTTGCCCTCGCCCATCCGCGCGATCACGTAGGGCCCTATGGTGGCGGGGATCAGCCCCAGCCGCGTTTCGGTGAGGCCAAACTTCGTGCCGCTCTCGGCAATCGCCACATCACAAACGCTCGCCATCCCCACGCCACCGCCAAAGGCCCCGCCGTGGATCCTGCCGATCAACGGGCTCGGCATCTCGTTGAGCGCCTGCAGCATCTCGGCGAGCTTGCGCGCCTCGCGCATCCTTGTGGCGCGGTCGGCGCGGATCTGATCCATCATCCAGCCCAGATCACCGCCTGCGCAAAAGACCTTCCCCGCGCCCGAAAGCACAACGGCGCGCGTCTCGGGCGCGGCCCCGATCGTGTGGGCAAAATCGGTCAGCTCGCCGATCATCTCGGCCGAGAGCGCGTTGCGCGCCTCGGGGCGGTTCAGGGTGAGTGAAACGACGCCACGGGCATCGGTGGCGACGGAAAGCGTTTGGTATTTGGTCATTCTCAGGCCCTCAGGCTGCGTGCAAACCGCGCGGCATCCGCGAGGCGGTCAGGATCAATGCCGGTGTCAAAGCCGCGCTCGGTGAGCAGCGCCAGAACGGCCTCGCTGGCCACGTTCCCGGCCGCACCGGGCGCATAGGGGCAGCCGCCCAGCCCGCCCACAGCGGCGTCAAAGACGCGCAAGCCGGCGTCAAGACAAAGGCCGATGTTCTCCAGCGCCCGCCCGTGGGTGTCATGGAAATGGCCCGCGAGCTTCGCTGCCGGGATCTCCGCCAGCAAAACCTCAAGCAGCGGCGCAAGCGTTTCCGGCGTGGCGGCCCCGATGGTGTCGCCGAGGCTCACCTCGTAGCAGCCCATCGCCAAGAGTTTCTGCGCCACCGCAAGCACCGCCTCGGGTGCAACAGCACCATCGTAGGGGCAATGGGTGATGCAAGAGACATAGCCCCGCACCGGCAGCCCATGCTCCAGCGCCGCGATCATCACCGGCTCAAACCGCGTGAGGCTTTCGGCGATTGAGCAGTTGATGTTCTTCTGGCTGAAACCTTCCGAGGCAGAGCCGAAGACGGCGATCTCGTCGGCCTGTGCCGCGCGTGCGCCCTCAAGCCCCTTGGCGTTGGGGGTGAGCACCGCGTAATCCACGCCCGGCTGTCGCGTGATCCCGGCCATGACTTCGGCGGCATCGGCCATCTGCGGCACCCAGCGCGGCGAGACGAAACTCGTCACCTCGATCTTGCGCAGCCCGCTTTCCGAAAGCATGTCCACCAGCGCAATCTTGTCGGCGGTGGCGATCTGCGCCTTCTCGTTTTGCAGCCCGTCGCGCGGGCCGACCTCGAAAATCGTGGCGGTGTCTGTCATGGCCTCTCCCCTTGCCACGCACCCCCCGATGGGGCCGCGCCTCCCGCGCGCATTCCTACACGGCAGCGGGGCAGCAGGGAAGGGGTCGGGCGTTGTGATCCATTGTTCACAAAGCGTTGCAAATCGGCGCGCGGGGAGTTGATTTATTCGCCGCAACGCGGAAAGATTACGCCATCGTTTTCAGTAAGTGGTTTCTATGGCACAAAATTCAAAGCCGACTGTCCCGGTTCAACGCCTTGCACATCTGGTCAGCTGTCTTGATGATTTCACCGGTTCCCCTCGCGCCGCGCAGGCCATTCTGGATGAGCTTGATGTGAAGCGTGAGGCCTTGCGCATCCGGGACGGGCAGGTCGAAACCCTGAGTGAAGCACGGTTTTGCCAGATGGCTTGTGCCTTGGAAGGCATGGCCGATTTTGCCGTGCGCGCCGGTCTCTGTTTCCAGAACTCCCAATCGCTGACGGTCTATATCGCCAAATACTCTAAGGACCTGAAAACTGCGATCGAAGCTGCCTCGCGCTATCACGTACTGGTGGACCCAACGACGGTTTACTGGCTGCAGACCACGAGCAGCGCCGGGCATTTCCAGACCCGCGCGGAAGACGGCGAAATCGCGCGGATGCATCATCACCGCGAATTCCTGCTGTTCTCCGCGCTGGCCACGATGCGCCAGATCACGCAGGTCTCGTTCTTTCCGCTGGAAATCCGCTTTCGCCACGCTGCCGGTGCCTCGGCGGAGGCCATCCAGCGCAAAGCGGGCTGTGCCGTGGAGTTTGCCACTGGCATGGATGAGATCATCCTCGCTCCTTCCACGTTGAACCTTGATATCCCGACCTTTGATCCGGCGCTGCGCGATCACCTGACCGATTATGGCAACCTGCTGCTGTCGCGCTCTGGCGGCGGCAAGATGGATCTGCGCGCCCGGATCGAGAAACTGCTGCTGGACGGTTTGCCCGGGCGGCTGCCATCGGCAGATGAGGTTGCGGCGAACCTCGGCATGAGCCGGCGCACCTTCGCGCGGCGCCTGAGCGACAACGGCATCTCCTTCCGGGAGATCGTCGACGGGCTGCGCGAAGACATCGCGCGCAGCTATTTGCGCGACGGGCTGGCGATTTCCGAGGTGGCCTATGTGCTGGATTACTCCGATCAGGCAGCCTTCACCACGGCCTTCAAGCGCTGGACGGGGCTGACGCCCAAGGCTTTCGCGCTTCAGGCTTCCGCAGCATAACAGGCTCTGCCAACGCTCTTTGGCGACTATTCGAAATTTTTTGGCCGTTTGGCAAAATCCTCTTGCCTGCGATTCCCCTAGAAGGGCGTCATGGAGGAGAGGCCGCCAATAAGGGCTTAGCGCCACGATCTCCGCCAGGTTTCTGGGGAGAACAGGCGTCGAGACGGGCGCTGACCTAAAACAACAAGGCCAGCACACTCCTGACTTTTGCATCGCAAGATGTGATTGGCCCGGATCACCTTTGGTGACCGGGCCTTTTTCCTTGCGCGCGCGCTGCATGGCGGTAATCTCATTTTAGAGAATGATTCCCGTATTTGAGATATTGCAATGGAAGACTTCGGACCCAGACTGGCCGCACGGTTGCGGCAGGAGCGCAGTGCGCTTGGCCTGTCGCTGGAAGCGGCGGCGGCGCAGTGCGGCGTGAGCCGCGCCACGCTCTCGCGGATGGAAACGGCGGAAACCAGCCCAACGGCGGAGGCGCTGGGGCGGTTGTGCCGGCTCTACGGCCTGCCGATGTCGGCCCTGCTGATGGCGGTGGAAGAGCAGCCGCAGGCCTATGTTCCGCGGGCAAACCAAAAGCTGTGGGAGGATCCGGGCGCGGGGTTCCTGCGCCGCGCGGTGTCGCCTCCGGCGGCGGGCTTTCGGGGGGAGATGCTGGAGTGCACCCTGCAGCCGGGGGCCGATATTGCCTATGACGGCCCGCCGACGCCGGGGCTTGAGCATCATCTGTATCTGCTGGAAGGGCAGTTGCGCGTCACTCTGGGCGAGGCAGCGCATCAGATGAACGCGGGCGACGCGTTGCGCTATCGGCTTTACGGGGGCAGCCGCTTTGAGGCGCCGGGGCCGGACGGCGCGCGATACGTGCTCTCCATCATCCAGCCGGGAGGTGGCGCATGAGCTATACCGTGGAACAGATCGGGGCCGAGCGGTTTGCACAGGTGCAGGAGGCGCTGGCCGAGGTGCTCTGGGCCTGCGTGCAGGATCACGCGAGCGTCGGCTTCATCCTGCCCTTCATGCGGAACGAGGCGCTGGCCTTCTTCACCGGCACCATCGCGCCAGCGGTTGCGTCGGGCGGGCGTGTGCTCTTCGTGGCGCGGGACAGTTCTCGAGTTCTGGGCACCGTTCAGCTCGTGGTGGACACGCCTGCGAACCAGCCGCATCGGGCCGAGATCTCCAAGCTTCTGGTGCATCCCAAAGCCCGCCGCAGGGGCGTGGCGCGGGCGCTGATGGCGGCGGCGGAGGCTGAGGCGCGGACGCGTGGCAAGGGGCTGCTGACGCTCGACACCCGCACCGGCGACAGTGCAGAGCCGCTTTATGCAAGCCTCGGGTTTCAGGTGGCCGGGGTGATCCCCGGCTATTGCCGCGCGCCCGAGAGCGAGAGGCTCGATGGCACGACCTACATGTACAAGGCGCTTTAGCGGCCCTGCTTTAGACCCATTTCGCAAAAGGCGGCAAGCTCATCAGCACGGCATTGGCATCATGGCCGGTTTCCAGCCCGAACTTCGTGCCGCGATCATAGACGAGGTTGTATTCCGCGTAGAGCCCACGGTGGACAAGCTGCGTGTCCTTGTCCGCCTCAGAGAAGGGTGTGTTTCGGTGGGCTTCCACCGTCGGCAGGAAAGCGGGCAGGAAGGCGCGGCCCACGTCCTGCGTGAAGGCGAAATCGGCTTCCCAGTCGCCGGTGTTCAGATCGTCGTAGAAGATCCCGCCCACGCCGCGTGCGCGGCCCCGGTGCGGGATGTAGAAATACTCATCCGCCCAGGCCTTGAAACGCGGGTAGATCTCGGTGCCGTGGGGATCGCAGTGGGCTTTCAGCGTGGCGTGGAAGCTCTCTGTGTCGGCGGCGTATTCGATGCAGGGGTTCAGATCGGCCCCGCCGCCAAACCACCAGCCGTGGGGCGTCCAGAACATGCGGGTGTTCATGTGGACGGCCGGGGTGTGGGGGTTCTGCATATGCGCCACGAGCGAGATGCCCGAGGCCCAGAAGCGCGGATCTTCCTTGATGCCAGGCAGATCCTTGCGCGCAGCCATCGCGCCCTGCGCCCGCTCGCCGAGCGTGCCGTAGACGGTGGAGACATTCACTCCGACCTTCTCAAACACACGCCCGCCGCGCATCACGCTCATCAGCCCGCCACCGGCATCGCCCCCATCGGGCGCGGCGCGGCGGGTCTCGCTCACTTCGAAACGCCCCGCAGGCAGGCTGGCGAAGGGGCCTTCGCTCTGGCTGTCCTCCAGCGCCTCGAAGGCGGCCACGATCTGATCACGCAACTCCCGGAACCAGGCGGCGGCGCGGGCTTTCTGATCGTCGAAACTGTCACTCATGGCAGGGCCTTTCCTGTTGCGGCGCGCCGGGCGCTTGCTTGCCCTGTGCCTAACCTGATCAAAGGCAAAGGGCCAGTGCGTCAAAGGACGCGGGTGGCAGTGCGCGCGGGATTGTCCTTTCAGCGCGGTCAGATAGGATGGCGCCATGACTCGTACACGCGCCGCCCTTCTTCTGCTTCCCGCGCTGGCCTTCGCCGCCTGCAGCACGCCGCGCGAGCGGTGTCTGAACGCGGCCACTGAGAACCTACGCACCGTGGAGCAGCTGATCGCGCAGACCGAGGCCAACATCCAGCGCGGCTTTGGTGTGGAAACGGATTACCGCATCACCACCGGGTTTGACTGGTGCTATGACCGCTTCGGGCGCATGTACACCTGCACCGTGCCGCGCTCCGTACCCGTCACACGGCCCGTCGCGATCGACGTGAATGCGGAGAAGGCCAAGCTTGCCTCCCTGCAGGAGCAGCGCCGCCGCCTAGCGAAAGAGGCCGAGGCCCCCGTGGCGGCCTGCAACGCGCAGTTCCCGCCAGAAGGCTAAGCCGCGCAGCGCTTAGTGCGCCGCCGCCGCCACCGGATCAAGAAGCGTGCGCCCGCCGTCCACCGTCAGGATCTGGCCCGTCATGAAATCCGCCGCCGGCGAGGCGAGGAATTGCACGGCCTCCGCCACTTCGCTCGCCGAGGCGATGCGTTCGAGCGGGGTGGAGGCGATGATGGTGTTCCGGTAGTCCGGCGTGTCTTTCAGGGTGGATTGCAGGCTCGCGCTCATCACGCTGCCAAAGGCCACGCCGTTCACGCGGATCTTGTCCTTCGAAAGCGCCACGGCGAGCGAGCGTGTCATCTGATCCAGCGCGGCGGAACTGATCGAATAGGCCATCAGGTCCGGGTGGGTGCGGCGCGCGGCGATGGAGGAGAGGTTGATGATCGTGCCGATGGAGCCTTCGCTCGTGCCGTCTTCTTCCGCCTGGTGTTTCATCCGTTTGGCCACCAGTTGCGACAGCCGCAGCGAAGTGAGCAGGTTCTGCTTCAGCAGGATCTCCACCGCGTCATCATCGGCGTTCAGCGGATCGGATTTGCAGACCTGACGGCAGGCGTTCACAAGGATGTCCACGCGGTCAAAAGCGTCCAGCGTGGCTGAAAGCAGGTTGGCAATCGTCAGCTTCTCGCGCAGATCGCCGGCGAAATAGCGGATGTTGCCTTCCTCGACCTGCTTGCCCAGTTCTTCTTCCAGCCGGGTTTCATCCATGTCGGCAAACATGACGTTTGCCCCCTTGTCGGCGAAATGGCGGGCAATGGCGAGGCCGATGCCGTTGGCGGCACCTGTCACGATGGCGGTCTTGCCGGTGATGGAGAATGACATGTGTTGGGAGTTCCTGATGCTTCTCTGACTTAAGCGCCCCGGCGCGGGGCGGTTTTGCGGCGCACAGGCCCTTGGGCATAGAGGATTTTGAAGCCGCTGTCACCGCCTGCGTCCTTCACGTCGCGAAACAGGGCGGCCAGCTTGGCTTCATAGGGCAGGTGGCGGTTGGCCACCATCCAGAGGCTGCCATTGGGTTTCAGGAGCCGCGCGGCGGCCTCGATGAAGGCCTGCCCCAGCGCCGGATCCCCGGCGCGACCCGTATGGAAGGGCGGGTTCATGACCACCGCATCTGCCGGGGTGTCCAGAATAAAATCGGTGGCGTCAGCCCAGTGGAACTGCGCGCGCGCATCTGTGATGTTGGCCTTGGCGCAAGTAAGCGCCAGACCTTCGGCCTCCACCAGATCCAGCCGCTGCACTCCTTCGCGCGCGAGGATGGCACGGGAAAGAAAGCCCCAACCCGCGCCCAAATCCACCACATGGGCGGGCAGCTTGGCCGGAAGGGCTTCGGCCAGCAGGGCCGAGCCCCGGTCGATCCGATCCGCCGAAAAGACGCCGGGCACGGTCTGGAAGCCCTCGGGCGAGTCGACAGTGGCTTGCGCCCAGTCGGCGAAATTACCGCCGCCGGTGAACCAGATCAGCTTGCCATGGGCCTTGGAGAAGGCCGCAACATGGCCCGGAACCCGCTTGCGCAGGGCTTTCAGCAGGCTGTCGGTGCCGTCTGTCTTCTGACCGTCCACCAGCACCAACCCGCCGCCCGTCGCGGCCACGGCCTGCGCGATCAACTGTTGGGATTCGATCTTGGAGCGCGTCAGGAACACCAGCGCGGCCGCATAAGGAGTGGCGGCCGGGGCCTCCACCATGTGAAAGCCGCGTGCCTTGAGGGCGGTGTGGTCGGGCGCAAAGCTTTGCAGGATGTCGAGGCGATCGGCGGGCAGGACGGCCAGATCGTCGGCGGCGCGGGCGCGCAACGCGAGGATGCGGCCCTCTGCGGGCAGCGAGACCTCCTGCGCGTCGAGCGCGAGGGAAAGACGGGATGTTTGCATTGGCGGCGGGGGCTGGCCCGCTACTCCTTTTCCATGGTGCACTGCAGCGGGTGCTGGTGGCGGCGGGCGTAATCCATCACCTGCGTCACCTTCGTTTCGGCGATCTCATGAGAGAAGACGCCCACAACGGCCACGCCCTTCTTGTGCACGGTCAGCATGATCTCGAAGCTCTGCTGGTGGCTGAGCCCGAAGAAACGTTCGAGCACATGGACGACGAATTCCATCGGCGTGTAATCGTCGTTCAGCAGCAGCACTTTGTAGAGCGGCGGGCGCGCCGTTTTGCTGCGCGTCTTGGTGAGCACGCCGGTATCGCCGTCACCCTGATCGGTCTTGTCGGCCATCATGAGGGGCGTTTTGTTCGACATGTCTCGCAATGCAGCTTCCGGTTTTGCCATAGAGGCGACAATATATGCGCTTCTTCGGCAGAGAAAAGAGGGCAGGCGGAGTCTGGCGCCCAAGTCGTGCGCAAAACTCTGGCCACCAATGGGTTAAAGATGTCTGAAAAACCGACCACCGTGGCCTTCGACGCCGACGACACGCTCTGGCAGAACGAGCAGTTCTTCAAGCTCACACAGGAGCGATTCGCCGAATTGCTGAAGGATTTCGCCGCACCGGGCGATCTGGAGGCCCGGCTTCTGGAGGCGGAGCGGCGCAACCTTGGCCACTACGGTTTCGGCATCAAGGGCTTCGTGCTGTCGATGATCGAAACGGCGCTTGATGTCACCGAAGAGCGGGTGCCGGCCCCAGTCGTGCGCGAGCTGATCACCGCCGGGCAGGAGATGCTGCGCCACCCGATCCATCTGCTCCCCCATGCCCGCGAGGCGGTGGAGGCCTTGGCGCGAAGTCACAGGATCCTGCTGATCACCAAGGGCGATCTGCTGGATCAGGAACGCAAGCTGGCGCAATCGGGGCTGGGCGAGCTGTTTGACGGGGTGGAGATCGTCTCCGACAAGACCCAAGCCACCTATGAGTCGATCTTCGCCAGACACGCGGAAGGTGCAGCCGCGGCGGTGATGGTGGGCAATTCGCTGCGCTCGGACGTGCTTCCGGCGCTGGCGGCGGGGGCATGGGGTGTCTATGTGCCCCATGATCTGACATGGGCCTATGAGCAGGGCGAAGCGCCCGGCAGCCACGCGCGCTTCCGGGAGATCGCCGATCTGGGTTTGTTGCCGGGTTTGATACAGTCTTTTTAGGGGTTTGCGATCAATCTGCCCCCGCGTAAGGGTACATCTTGGGGGTGAGGTGGCGCTGCCCCCTAGATTTTGGAAACGCGCGTTGACAACCGGCCTATCTGCCAAGAAACAAATGGGTTTTCCCGTGGCGGGGGCTATGTTAACCTACATCCAAGCATAAAAAATGGCTGACCGTGAAAACACGGCGGTTTGAGGCAGATGAGAGGCAAGCGACGTGGGACAGCGTCTCCAGCGGTACTTCCGTAGTTACTCGATTCCTGTGGCACTCCTTTGGGTTGTGCTGATGGTGCCGTTCATGGCGCTTTCCGCGCCCTATGCGGCCATGGTGATCGACGCCCGAACGGGCGAAGTTCTGCATTCCGAAAACGCCGACACCCGCTTGCACCCGGCCTCGCTCACCAAGATGATGACGCTCTACATTGCCTTTGAGGCGGTGAAGAACGGCGAGATCTCCATGGACACGATGGTGCGGATCTCGTCCAAGGCCGCCGCCGAGCCGCCCTCCAAACTGGGGCTGCGCTCGGGGCAGAAAATCCAGCTCAGATACCTCGTGCGGGCGGCGTCGGTCAAATCGGCCAATGACGCCGCCACCGCCATCGGCGAGGCCATCGAAGGCAGCGAGGCGGCCTTTGCCCGCCGCATGAACCGCACCGCCAAGGCGCTGGGCATGACGCGCACCAATTTCAAGAACGCCCACGGCCTGACCGAGGAAGGCCACCTCTCCACCGCCCACGACATGACGATCCTCGGGCGGCGACTGTTCTACGATTATCCCCAATATTACAACCTCTTCTCCCGTCGCTCCACGGATGCCGGGATCAAGACGGTGAACAACACCAACCGCCGCCTTCTGGACGCCTACAAGGGTGCCGATGGCATCAAGACGGGCTACACCCGCGCCGCTGGCTTCAACCTCGTGGCCTCCGCCGAACGGGGCAACGAGCGGGTGATCGCCACGGTGTTCGGAGGCCGCTCCACCGCCACGCGCAACGCGCGGGTGGCCGAGCTTCTGGATCTGGGCTTCCGCAAGGCACCGTCCAACGCCACGGTCCGCAAGCCGGGCGCGCCCAATTACGCGCTGGCGGATGCGGGCGGCGTGATCAAACGCGATGTGACGGCGGTGAAAACGAGTCTGCGGCCCAAGCCGCGGCCCGGCACCGGCAAGGATGCGCTGCTGCTCGCGTTGAAGGACGACATCGAGGAAGCTGTGCAGGAGGCGCAGGACGCCACCTATGATGAATCGCGCCTGCGCAAGGAAGGCCTGCCTGCGGCGGTGGAAGTCACACCGGTGACGCGCCCGGAAGAGGTGACGCTTGCGTCCGTGAAGCCCGAGGGGCGGCTGTTTGACTCAGTGCAGCGCGTGATCACGCGGGCTTCGCTGGATGGTGAGAAGCGCTACAGCGTGACGGTGGGGCTCTATTCCTCGCAGTATCTCGCGGAGAAGGCGCTGCTTCAGACGGCGCTGGACGAGATCGGCTCGCTGGACGGCGCGCAGCGTACGGTGGTGAAATCCTCCAAGGGCTTCGAAGCGCAGTTCCGGGGCTTGAGCGAAGGCAAGGCCGATCTGGCCTGCAAGCGCATCGTGGCGCGCAACGGCGTCTGTTCGGTGAACGGGCCCGCCTGATCCCCATGGCTTGAAGGCCGGGCGTCGGCTTGGCACAAGGGGGCTTCCAGAGGGAGCCCTTTTTTCATGTCTGATGCCTTCGTTTTCGCCCCGCCTGCGCCGCCCAGTGTTGCCGTTGCCGGATCAAGCGCCCGTTTCCCGGTGCGCCGGATCTTCTGCGTGGGGCGCAACTACGCCGAACACGCCCGCGAAATGGGCAATGACCCTGACCGGGAGCCGCCGTTCTTCTTCACCAAACCAGCCGACAGCCTTGTGGAGGACGGCGCGGAACTGCCCTTTCCGGTGGCCACCGAAGACCTGCACCATGAGGCCGAACTGGTGGTGGCCATCGGCCGTGGCGGGCAGGACATCACGCGAGAGGACGCGCTCTCCCATGTCTGGGGCTATGCGCCCGGCAATGATCTGACGCGGCGCGATCTGCAGGCCGAGGCCAAGGCCGCGCGCAGGCCATGGGATATGGCGAAAGGCTTTGACGCCTCGGCGCTCTGCGGCGCGTTGCGGCCTGTGGCGGAGGTCGGCCATCCGGCGGCGGGGCGGATCACGGCCCACGTCGGGGGCGAGCTGCGGCAGTCCGGTGATCTGGCGGAGCAGATCTGGCCGGTGGCCGATGTGATCGCGCATCTATCGCGGCTGGTGGCGCTGGCGCCGGGGGATCTGATTTTCACTGGCACACCTGCGGGTGTGGGGCCGATCAAGCCGGGGCAAAGCTGCCGAGTGGAGATAGAGGGGCTTGGCGCGGCGGAAGTGCGCTACCAAGGCGGATAGGGCGGCCCCAGCCCGTAGGTGGGGGCTGAAAGCCCCCGCCTTGGGGGCGGGCGGGGGCTGCCCGGCGTGCCGCCGGGCGGATCGCCTCTAGTCTTTCGGCAGCACCTTGCCGGGGTTCATCCGGTTCTCCGGGTCCAGCGCCGCCTTCACCGCGCGCATCACGCTCACCGCCACCGGATCCTTGCGCCGGGTCATCGTGTTCTGCTTGGAATGGCCGATGCCGTGCTCCGCCGAGAAACTGCCGCGCAGCTCGCCGGTGATCTCCTCCACAAGCGCGCGCAGAGCGTCATGCACCGCCGGATCTTCGTTGGCGGGCCAGATCGTATGGTGGATGTTGCCATCTCCCAGGTGGGACACCACGAGCGTCTCAGCGCCCGGATCGATGGCGGGCAGGCGGGCGTCGTAGGCCTCAAGGAAGGCTGCCACCTTGTCGAGCGGCACCGAAATATCGCTGTCCACGAAGGGGCGGCGGTGGAAGGCCAGCTCTGCCGCACTTTCGCGCACCCGCCAGAGTGCGGTTCGCTGGGCGGCGTTCTGGGCGATGGCGGCATCTGTGAGTGTGCCGTCCTCCAGCATCTCAGCCAGAACCTCCGTCATTTTCTCCGGCACATCTTCCGTGGCCGCGCCGACCTCCACGAGGATATGCACCGGGTGCAGATCGGCGAGCGGCGGCTGGGCTTGCGGGAAGAGCTTGCGGTACAGCGCCATGTAGCCTTCGGGCATATACTCGAAAGCCTCCACGGCGCCGCCGGTGGCGCTTCGCAGCCGGTTCAGCAGATCCAGCGCCGCGTCCAGCCGCTCCAGCCCCACGAAGGCGGTACCGCGATGGGCAGGGAGTTCCACGAGCTTCACCACGGCTGCCGTGATGATCCCCAGCGTGCCTTCCGCGCCGATGAAGAGATCCTTCAGATCATAGCCGGAATTGTCCTTGTGCAGCTCGCTCATCGCATCGAGCACGCGGCCATCGGGCAGCACCACCTCGATCCCCAGCACCAGCGCGCGGGTATTGCCATAGCGCAGCACGTTGGAGCCGCCCGCGTTGGTGGACATCAGCCCGCCCAGCATGGCGCTGTCCTTCGCGCCGAAGGTCATCGGGAAGGTGAGGCCGTGGGGCTCGGTGGCGGCGTGCAGGGCCGAAAGGATCACCCCGGCCTCCACAACCGCAAGCCGCGCTGCCGGGCGGATCTCGCGCACGCGGTTCATCCGCTCCAGCGAGAGCACCAGCGCGCCCTCGGCGGCCCCGCCGCCTACAAGCCCGGTGCGGCCAGATAGGGGCACCACGGCCACCCCGTGGCGCGCGGCGATTTTCACCGTTTCAGAGACTTCCGCCGTGTTCGCCGGGCGGGCCACGGCCAGCGGATGGGTCTTGTATTTGCCCGTCCAATCCTCGCCATAGGGCGCGGCATCCGCGCCAGACAGCACCCCTTTCGCGCCCAATGCGGCGCGCAACTCCTCGATTAGCATCCGGCTGGCCTCCCCTTCACTTGGGGCGACTATTTCCCATCACATTCGGATTGGCCAGAGGGCTGAACGGAAACCTGTCGCCCGGCGGCACCGCCGGGCAGCCCCCACCCGTGGTCGGGGCCGCCCTCAGTACATGGAGGTGACGTTACCGTCTGCCTAAACCGAAACCGAAGCCATCACCTCTTCCTTGGCGAGGCTCGCCTTGGAACCGGACAGCGAGACGGCTCCGCGCGTGAGCACGAAGAACTCATCGGCCAGCCCGTAGGCGAATTCGAAATACTGCTCCACCAGCACGATGGCCATCTTGCCCTCGTCGCGCAGGTATTCGATCACCCGGCCGATCTGCTGAATGATGTTGGGCTGGATGCCCTCGGTGGGCTCATCCAGCAGCAGGAGCTTGGGCTGGGCGATAAGGGCGCGGCCGATAGCGAGTTGTTGTTGCTGCCCGCCCGAGAGATCGCCGCCCCGGCGGCTCTCCATTTCCTTCAGCACCGGGAAGAGCTCGAAAATCTGCTCCGGCACGAAGCGCTCCTCTTTCGGGATGCAGCCAAAGCCGGTTTCAAGGTTCTCGCGCACCGTCATCAGCGGGAAGATGTCACGGCCCTGCGGCACATAGGCCACCCCTTTGCGCGCCAGCGCATGGGCGGGGGGCTTGGCGATCGCCTCGCCATCCAGCGTGTATTGCCCGCCAGAGCGGTGATGGGTGCCCGACAGCGCCTTCAAAAGGCTGGTTTTGCCCACGCCGTTGGTGCCCATCACGCAGGTCACCTGCCCGCGCTCGGCGGCCATGTCGATCCCGTAGAGGATCTGTGAGCCGGAATAATGCAGGGTGAGATCTTTGGTGTGCAGCATGGTTTAGCGCCCCAGGTAGACTTCGATCACTTGCGGATCTTGGGTGACGTGATCAATCGAACCCTCGGCCAGAACCGAGCCCTCGTGCAGAACGGTGACCTTGCAATCAAGCCTGCGCACGAACTCCATGTCGTGCTCCACCACGACAACGGCGCGGGTTTTCGCGGCCTCGCGCAGCAGGTCGGTGGTGTGTTCGCGCTCGGCCAGCGTCATCCCGGCGGCGGGTTCGTCCACCAGCAGAAGGCGCGGCTCCTGGGCGAGCAACATGCCGATTTCCAGCCACTGCTTCTGCCCGTGGGAGAGCTCGCCCGAGGTGCGGTGCAGCTGGTCGGCCAGCCCGATCTCCTCGGCCAGGGCTGCGACCTTCGCGTCATCCTCCTTGCTGCGCTTGTAGAAGAGCACGTCCAGCGGGCCGCGTTCTTTCTTGAGCGCCATCAGCAGGTTGTCGAAGACGCTCTGGTCTTCAAACACCGTGGGGCGCTGGAACTTCCGGCCCACCCCGGCCTGCGCGATTTTGGCTTCGCTCATCTTCAGTAGGTTCTGGCTTTTCTCGCCCCAGAGCACGCGACCCTCATCGGGGCGCGTCTTGCCGGTGACGATGTCCATGAAGGTTGTCTTGCCCGCGCCATTGGGCCCGATCACCGCGCGCAGCTCGGCCGCGCCAATCTGGAAGGAGAGGTTGTTGATCGCCTTGAACCCGTCAAAGGAGACGGAAACACCGGAGACTTCGAGAAGCGCGCTCATTTGGCGTCTCCTTTGCGCACGAGGTAGTCAAACAGCCCGCCGATGCCCTTGGGGGCAAAGAGCGTGACGAGGACGAAGGAGAAGCCCAGAAGCACGAGCCACCAGTCGACCCAGTCGATGGTGTAGAAGCCGAGGTTGATCGAGGGTGCCTGCCCGCCGGTGAACCAGCTGGACAGAAGCGAGACGGTTGCCGCGCCGATCACGGCACCATAGAGCCGCCCGCGCCCGCCGATGGCGACCCAGACCGCAAGGTAGATCGAGGCGATGGGCGCGATTTCGGCCGGGTTGATGATGCCGGCCTGCGGGTAATAGAGCGCGCCCGCGATGCCCGCGATCACGGCCGTCAGGGTGAAGACGAAGAGCTTGTAGCCCTCCACCGAGTAGCCGAGGAAGCGCACGCGGGCCTCATCGTCGCGGATGCCGCGGATAACCGAGCCGAACTTGCCCGACACCACCCAGGCCGCCAGCAGGTAGCCCAGCAGCAGGGCCAGCGCGGAGGCCCAGAAGAAATAGATCGAGATCATCGACTGCGGGATCTTTTCCGCGCCGGGGATGTTCTGCAGCCCCGAAAGCCCGTTGTTGCCGCGCAGGCCGGAATCGTTCTGGAACAGGTAGAGCGAGAGCGCCAGTGTCATGGCTTGGGTCAGGATCGACAGGTAGACGCCGGTGACGCGGGAGCGGAAGGCGAGCCAGCCGAAGACGAGCGCGAGCAGGCCGGGCACGAGCACCACGAGGGCGAGCTGCATCGTGAGGCTATCGGCAAAGGCCCAGATCAGGGGGAAATCGCTGCCCCCCACGACGCCAAAGATCTGGTTGCCGATGGCGTCTGTTACCTCCTGCGCGGTGGGCGGGATTTCAGCATTGGCCAGCGAGGCCACCACAATCTGCTCGGTGCGCGCATACATCAGCCACATGCCGATCATGTAGCCGCCGAGCCCGAAGAAGGCGAAATGGCCAAGGCTCAGGATGCCGCAATAGCCCCAGACCAGATCCATTGCGATGGCGATGAGGCAGAGGCAAAGCGTTTTGCCCAGCGTTTTCACGAAGCTCGTGGAGATCACGCCGGTGCCGAAGGCCTCGCTCAGGAGCGTGACGCCGAGGGTGAAGAGGCCAAGGCAGGCAATGAAGACGAGGACGGACGGGTTTTTCGCGAAGAAGGACCGGTTCATGGGTGGCGCTCCGTGGAGAAGGCGCGGGGGGCCAGCCCCCCGCGACCCCCCGAGGTATTTCTAGAACAAAGTGGGGCGATGCAGGCTGTGTGAGGCATGATCAATCTCCCGCAGCGCGGCCTTTGAGGGCGATGATCCCTCGGGGGCGGAACTGGATAAAGACGATGATGAAGATGATCATATAGGTCTGGGCAGCGAGCGTGTTGGACGGGTTGAAGAACTCGATGCCCTTTTGCAGGAAGCCGATCAGCGTGGCGCCTGCGAGGGTGCCCCAGATGTTGCCGACGCCGCCGACGACGACCGTCATGAAGCTCTGCACGATGTAATCGGAGCCCAGCTCGCTGGTGACCTTCGCAAACAGCCCGATGGCGACGCCCGCGATCCCGGCGATGCCGGAGCCGAGGCCGAAGGTGAGCATGTTGATGCGGTCCGGGTTGATCCCCATGGAGGCGGCCATGCGCGGGTTCTGGGTGACGGCGCGCACTTCGAGCCCCAGCCGGGTGCGGTTCAGGATGAACAGCAGCAGCGCGAGGAAGATCAGCGCCAGCACGAAGATCGCGATGCGGATGTAACTGATGGAGACCACGTCGTTCAGCACCCAGGCGCCATCGAGCCAGGCCGGGGAGGTGAGGGGGCGGGCCTGCGTGCCGAAGATGTTCTTGGCGATCTGCTGCAGCGCCACCGAGATGCCGAAGGTCGCGAGCAGCGTTTCCAGCGGGCGGTGGTAGAGGTGGCGTATCACCAGCCGCTCCATCGCGACGCCGGCGGCGAAGGTGACGGCGAAGGCGAGCGGCAGGGCGATGATGATCGAGAGCGTGTAGTCGGGCACAAATTGCTGCACCACGTAGCCCGTGTAGGCGCCCATCATGATGAACTCGCCATGGGCCATGTTGATCACGCCCATCACGCCGAAGGTGATGGCAAGGCCGATGGCCGCAAGGAAGTAGATCGAGGCCAGCGAGAGCGCATCGAGACCCAGATCCAGCGCCTGGTTGACGCCGACCTTGGTGTTGATGGCCTCCAGCGTTTCCTCGGCAGCAGAGGTAACGGCGGGCGAGGGCTCTTCGTAGATGTCGTAATAGCTGTGCGCTTTCAGCGCGGCGGCCTTGTCGGCCTCGGTGACGAGCGGCGGCACGCGGCCCTCTGCGGCGAGGCCGGCATAGGCGCGCAGGCGGGCCTCATCGGTGTTGAGCGTGGCCACGGGCACGCCGGCGACGCGGGCGTCTTCGATGTTGGCGGCGAGGGCGGTGCGGATTTCATCATGCGTGGGAGCGGCGGGGGCCAACCCTTCGGAGACCAGAAGCGCATAGGCCTCGGCCTCGGGCAGCGCGGCGCTGCCCGGGGTGAGCGTAGCGGCGATATTGCCCTCCACCGGCGTGGCGGCAGCGACGCGGCGGGTGGTGAGCAGCGGGTTCAGGGCGGCGCGCGCCCCGACGGAGAGATCGCCGCGGAAGCTTTCGATGGCGGCGATGCGCTCGGCTTCGTCCTGGCCGAAGCGGATGGTGAGCAGGCGTTCCAGCACTTCCTTCTGGGCCTTGATCGCCGGATCGGGTTCTTTCTCAATGGCTCCGCGCAGCGCTTTCAGGTGGCTGGCCTCGGGATCGCGCTCGATGGCGGTGAGGGCGGCGCGGCGCTTTTCGGGATCGGTGTCCATCAGTTGGAACTGAACGAGGGCGGCACCGATGAGGCCGCGGATGCCCGCGTTGGGCTTGATCTGCTTGAGCGCCTTCTTCTCCACGCTGCCAGCAGCCTCCCCGGTGACAGGGTGCGCGATGGCATAGGTGCCGTCGGCCTGCTCGGCGACGGTGTAGAAGGCTTTATCTTCCTTGAGCTGCCACAGCTCCTTGGCCTGCCACAGCTCGAGGATCACCTGGGCTTCGGGCAGGCCGCTGCCTGCGAGAGCTTCGATGGCGGGCTCGATCGTTTTGCGGGAGCCTTTGGCGATGATGGCCTGATGCTCGGCGAGCAGGGCATCGATGGCGGTTTGGCCCGTCTGGGCCGGGGCGGCCACGAGGCTTGCCACCAGCGCAGCCAGGGCCACGCAGAGGGAAAGGAGGTGCTTGATCATGGAAGTGGGCTGCTCTTTTCAAATTGAAGGGGGCCGAAGCCCCCTCCAGATCGGTCTTAAATGCCGGATGGCTCAGTAGTTGGACTTCAGCTGAACGCAGCTTTCGGTCTCGGTGTTGTACATGCCGCAGCCGAGATCTTTCCAATCGGACTTCAGCACGGCGCTTTCCGGCAGGAAGTCGGTCCAGGCGTCGCCCGGCACTTCAGCCGTTTGGGAGATGATGTCGAACTGGCCGTCTTCCTGGATCTCGCCGATCAGCACCGGTTTGGCGAGGTGGTGGTTGGGAAGCATCACGGCGGTGCCGCCGGTCAGGTTCGGGAACTCCTGGCCGTACATGGCCATGCGCACGGCGTCCACGTCGGTGGTTTCGGCTTCCGTTACCGCGTTCACCCACATGTTGAAGCCGATGTAATGGGCTTCCATCGGGTCGTTCGTCACGCGCTCGTCACCCATGACCTCTTTCCACTTGGCCACGAAGGCTTCGTTGGCTTCGGTATCGGCGGACTGGAAGTAGTTCCAGGCGGCGAGGTGGCCGACGAGGTTGGTGGTGTCGAGGCCGGAGAGCTCTTCTTCGCCCACGGAGAAGGCGACAACCGGGATGTCGTCGGCGGAGACGCCGAGGGCTGCCAGTTCCTTGTAGAAGCCGATGTTGGCGTCGCCGTTGATGGTGGAGATCACGCCCACCTTCTTGCCGTCCTCGCCAAGCGCAACAACGTCGGCAACGATCTTGGACCAGTCGGAGTGGCCGAAGGGCGTGTAGTTGACGAAGATGTCTTCCTCGGCGATGCCCTTGTCTTTCAGGTATTGCTCAAGGATCTTGTTCGTGGTGCGCGGGTAGACGTAATCGGTGCCCAGCAGTGCGAATTTCTCGACGCCGAGTTCATCAAGGAAATAGTCGGTGGCCGGGATCGCCTGCTGGTTGGGGGCGGCGCCGGTGTAGAAGACGTTCTTGGAGCTTTCCTCGCCCTCATATTGCACCGGGTAGAAGAGCATGCCGTTCAGCTCTTCGATGACGGGCAGCACGGATTTGCGCGAAACGGATGTCCAGTTGCCGAAGATCACGTCCACTTCGTGCACGGTCAGCAGCTCGCGCGCTTTTTCAGCAAAGAGCGGCCAGTCGGAGGCGGGATCGACCACGACGGCTTCCAGTTCGCAGCCCAGCAGGCCGCCGGCGGCGTTCTGATCGGCCACCAACATCTCGATGGTGTCTTTCAGCGTGGTTTCGGAAATGGCCATCGTGCCGGAGAGCGAGTGCAGCACACCGACCTTGATCGGGTCGGCGCATTCGGCCTGGGCAGCGCCGGCAAGGCAGGCCATGGCGGTGGTCGTCGCGAGCAGTTTCTTAAGCATGTGAGTGTGTCCCTTCATTTCGTCGATCGCTTGGCTGAGCCAGCGTCGCCGTAACGGTTAAGGATTGAGCTGTTGCTGTCTGTTACAAAATATGGCACGAGGTGTTGCATATTTTGCAACAGGCTGGGGGGGAGGGCCGTGCGGCACCTGCAGATCTACACCGCGATCCGGGCCATCGTGCAGGCGGGTTCCTTCCGTAAGGCATCGGAATTGCTGGCAATTTCGCCGTCTGCGCTGAACCGGCAGATCAAGGCGCTGGAGGCGGAGATCGGTGAGGAGATTTTCGACCGCCTGCCGCAGGGGGTTCGGCTCTCCACGGTGGGGGAGATGTACTACCGCCAGTTTTCCCGGCACCTTGATGAAATTCGCGGCGTTGGCGAAACAGTTTCGGAGATGCAAGGCACAAGAATCGGGCATGTGCGCCTTCGGGTCAGCCCGGAATTGATGCACGGCTTCCTTCAGGGCCAGATCAACCGGTTCCGCGCCGCGCACCCCAAGGTCAGCTTCGAGGTGCGGGTCTCGGCCTCCGATCGCTTCGCGCTGGCGCTGCAGGAGGGCGAAAGTGATCTGGCGCTGATCCTGCAGCCGCAGTACCGGGCCGGCGTGACGACGCTGTTTTCAGAACCGGTGGCCTTGCGGGCGGTTGTGCCGAATGCGGCGCGCCCCTTGCCGGTGATCCGCAACGAGCACTTCCTTGATCACGATTTGATCCTGCCGCCGGAGGGCAGCGGCTTTCGGGAATTTCTCGACGTTCAGTTCAAGGCTCGGCTCTTGGAGGTCACGGCGGGGCAGGTGACGGATGGGTTGATGCGGCCGCACGGGGCGACAGGCCGACAAACGTTGCAGATCTGGCCGCTGGTGGATCTGGAGGAGGACTGGCTGGCGCAGCGGGGGGCGCGTGCTGTGGAGGTGGCGAAACTGCCCCCTGCGCGGATTGCCCTGTGTCAGCAGGAAGGGCGTAACCTGCCGAGCGCCGCTGCGCGGTTTGCTGCCCAGCTTGCCGAAGGGGTGCAGGGCTGAGCTTGCATGCCGTTGCGTCAAACGCTTAGCTGTGGATCAAGACACAGGTTTACTGGCTTTGGAGACACTTCTCATGCGCCTTTCGGTTCCCGCCCTTTCCACCTTTGCCGCCACCGCCCTGATGGCGGGTGGTGCGCTTGCCGCGGATCAGACGCTCTCCGGCAGCGTCGCCTACAAGGACCGCAGCGCCCTGCCGCCGGGGGCCGTTCTGGACGTGGCGCTGGTGGATATTTCCAGGATGGATGCGCCTGCGGTGACGCTGTCGTCCCGCCGTTGGGCCATAGAGGGGCAGGTGCCGGTGGACTACAGTCTGACCTTCGATGATGCGCTGATCGACGAGCGCATGAGCTACGCGGTGCAGGCCACGATCGGGGTGGAGGGCAAGACGCTCTACCGCAACACGACCGTTACGCCCGCCCTGACGCGCGGCGCGGGCAATGAGGTGGATATCATGGTGGATCGCGTAGCGATGGAACAGGCGGGCGCGGGCGGTGATCTGGCCGGAAGCGAATGGGTGGTGACCGATTTCGGCGGGCCGATCCTTGTGACCGAGAAGAAACCCGAGATCGCCTTTGGCGAGGACGGCCGGATTTCCGGCTTCACCGGCTGCAACCGGCTGATGGGCAGTTTTGAAACCGACGGCGGCAGCATCAGCTTTGGCCAGGGCGGCATGACGATGATGGCCTGCCCGGAGCCCTACGGCGAGATGGAACAGAAGTTCAACGAACAGCTGGCCCTTGCACAGAGCTACACGCTGACCGGTGATACGCTGGTGCTGGGCGATGAGAACGGCCGCGCCGTGATGCGGCTGGTGCGCAAGCCTTAAAGGCGGATCACAAGGAGCGCGCTGGCGCGCGCGCCGGATGCGCGCTTACGCGCGGTTTTCGCCTTCGGCGAGGATATTTTCAGAACAAAGTGGAAGGGGCCCCGCGAGGCCCCTTTTTTCGTGTTCAGTCTGCGTGGTGGCAGGCGACCTTGCTGGCGCCCACAAGGCGCGGCTCGGGGCGCGCCTCTTTGCAGAGGTCGGTGGCCAGCGGGCAGCGCGGGTGGAAGGCGCAGCCGGGGGGCGGGTTGATCGGATCGGGGATCTCGCCCTCGGGCGGCTCGATCTCGCGGCCAAAACCGTCCATCTTCGGCGCGGCATCAAAGAGCATGCGCGTATAAGGGTGTTTGGGATCGGCAAACAGCGCCGCGCGCGGGGCTTCCTCGACGAGGCGGCCCAGGTAGAGCACGCCGACGGTGTCGGCCATGTGCTGCACCACGGTGAGATCATGGGTGATGAAGAGGTAGGTGAGGCCCAGATCCTCGCGCAGATCGCTCATCAGGTTCAGCACCTGCGCCTGCACCGACACATCCAGCGCACTGGTGGGCTCGTCGCAGACGATCAGGCGCGGTTCGCTCGCGAGCGCGCGGGCGATGCAGATGCGCTGGCGCTGGCCGCCGGAGAATTCATGGGGGAATTTGCCCACGTCCTCTGCCGACAGGCCGACCTGTTCCAGCAGCCGTTCGGCGAGGCCTTCCGGCTTCTTTCCTTGCGCGACGGCAGGTTCCTCTATGATGTCCTTCACGCGCCAGCGCGGGTTGAGCGAGGCGTAGGGATCCTGAAAGATCATCTGGATGTCGGAGCGCACCTTTTCGATCTTCTCCGCATCCTGTTCGCGGGCCAGATCCACGCCTTCGATCGTCACACCGCCCACGGACGGTGACAGCAGGCCGACGACCATCTTTCCGATCGTCGATTTGCCGGAGCCGCTTTCGCCCACCAGCGCGTAGACGCTGTTTTGCGGGATGTCGAAGGTGACATCGGAGACGGCGGTGAGCATGGATTTCGGCAGCCGTTCGATCACCCGGTTCAGCCAGGGTTTGGAGACGTCGAAGATGCGCGTCAGATGGGTGACGGAGACGAGCGGCTTCATGCGGTGGCCTCCTTGGCGGCGCGGTCTTCATCGGTGAGCGGGTGCCAGCAAGCGGCGCGGCCGTTGCAGGCGGAGAGCGTCGGGCCGGGGTTGGTACGGCATTGATCGGTGGCGCGGGGGCAGCGCGGGTGGAAGGCGCAGCCTTCGGGCAGGGCGGTGAGGCGCGGCATGGCGCCGGGGATCTGGCGCAGGCGTTTCTGGCCGAGGCTCGCCAGCGGCGTGGAGCCCATGAGGCCGTCGGTATAGGGGTGTTGCGGGGCCTGCACCACCTGCTGCACGGGCGCGAGTTCGGCGAGGCGACCGGCATACATCACCGCCACGCGGTCGGCGGCTTCGGCGATCACGCCCATGTCGTGGGTGACGAGCATCACGGCGGTGCCGCGCTCGCGACAGAGCCGTTTGAGCAGCGCGATGATCTGGGCCTGCACCGAAACGTCGAGCGCGGTGGTGGGCTCGTCGGCGATCACCAACGAGGGCTCGGCGCAGAGCGCGAGCGCGATCACCACACGCTGGCGCATGCCGCCGGAAAACTCATGCGGGTAGCTGTTCAGCCGTTGCTTAGCCGCCGGGATGCCGACCTCCTCCAGCGCGGCGAGCGCGCGGGCTTCGGCGTCTGATTGCGACACGGGCAGGTGGGCGAGGATGGTTTCGGTGAGCTGTTCGCCTACCTTCAGTAGCGGGTTCAGCGAGGTGAGCGGATCCTGGAAGATCATGCCGATCTTCTTGCCACGGATCTTGCGCAGGGCGTCGCCTTTGAGCTGGTCGATGCGTTCGCCGAGCAGGTGGATCTCGCCGCCGGTGATGCGGGCGGGGGGATCGAGCAGGCCGATGACGGCATTGCCCGTCATGGATTTGCCGGCCCCGGATTCGCCGACGACGCCGAGAATCTCGCCAGCGGCGATGTCATAGGAGACGCCATCCACTGGGCGCAGGACGCCGCGGCGGGTGGGGATTTCAACGGTGAGGTTGCGGACGGAAAGGACGGGATTGGTCATTGGTCGTCTCCGTTGGAGGATGGGTGCCCGGAGCGCTTGCGGTCCGGGCCGCGCCCGCCCGCCCCCACGGCGGGCGCGTTCCGCGCCCACCCGGTCGGGCTCGGCCCTCTGTTGGTCTGAAGATCTGCCATCAGCGCAGCCTCGGGTTCAGCGCGTCGCGCAGCCAGTCGCCCAGCAGGTTGACGGAAAGCGCCAGCGCCAGAAGGGTGACGGAGGGGAAGAAGAGGATCCACCACTCGCCGGAGAAGAGGAAGCCCTGGCCGATGCGGATGAGCGTGCCGAGCGAGGGCTGCGTGGGCGGCGCGCCCACCCCAAGGAAGGAGAGCGTGGCCTCGGCGATGATGGCGAGCGCGAGCGAGATGGTGGCGATCACCAGCACCGAGTTCAGCACGTTGGGCAGGATGTGGCGCATCATGATCGCGCCGGAGCCGCGGCCGATCAGCCGGGCGGCCTGCACGTATTCGCGGTTCTTCTCCACAAGCGTGGCCCCGCGCACGACGCGGGCGAATTGCACCCAGTCCGACAGGCCGATGGCGAGGATCAGCACCCAGATTGCCATCTGGTCGCGGTATTCCACCGGCGTGATGCCCTTGGCGATGCCGAAGATCAGCATGGCGACGAGGATCGCCGGGAAGGTCAGCTGCACATCGGCGACGCGCATGATGATGGTTTCCGTCCAGCCGCCGCGGTAGCCGGCGAGCAGGCCGAGCGAGACGCCAAGGATCAGCGCGAAGAGCACGGCGGAGAAGCCGACGAAGAGCGAGATCCGCATCCCGTAGAGGATGGTGGAGAACACGTCGCGGCCCTGATCGTCGGTGCCCATCAGGAAAGTCTCGCCGGTGAAGGCGTTGGGCGTCATCGGGGGCGTGAAGCCGTTCATCAGGTTCAGCGTGGCCGGGTTGAACGGATCATGAGGCGCAATCAGCGGCGCGAAGATCGCGGCGAGCACCAGCGTGGCCACCACGAGGAAGGAGACAACCGCCACCGGCGAGCGGCGGAAGGAATAGAGGAAATCGGAATCCCAGGCGCGGGTCAGGGCTGTCATGGCGTTATCCTTTCACCGCGGTGCGATCGACGCGCAGGCGCGGGTCGATGGCGAAATAGAGCAGGTCCACGATCAGGTTGATCATCACGAACATCACCGAGATCAGCATCAGGTAGGCGGCCATCACCGGGATGTCGACGAACTGGATGGCGTTGATGAACAAGAGGCCCACGCCGGGCCACTGGAAGACGGTTTCGGTGATGATGGCGAAGGCGATGATGGAGCCAAGCTGCAGGCCCGTGACGGTGATCACCGGCACCAGCGTGTTTTTCAGCGCGTGGCGGAAGTGCACGGCGCGATCCTTCAGGCCGCGGGCGCGGGCGAAGCGGATGTAATCCTGCCGCAGCACTTCAAGCATCTCGGTGCGCACGAGGCGCATGATGAGCGTCATCTGGTAGAGGCCCAGCGTGATCGAGGGCAGAATCAGCGCCTTCAGGCCGGATGCGGTGAGGAAGCCCGTTGTCCACCAGCCGAGATCGACGACCTCCCCGCGCCCGAAGCTTGGGAGCCAGTTCAGCTCCACCGAGAAGATGTAGATCAGGATGATGCCGATCAGGAAGGTGGGCAGCGAGACGCCCACGAGGCTCAGCGTCATGATGGTGTTGGCGGCCCAGCCGTTGCGGCGTAGGGCGGTGAAGACGCCAAGGCCGATGCCGAAGACCATGGCGAACATGCCGGACACAAACGCCAGTTCCAGCGTGGCCGGCGCGCGTTCGGCGATGATTTCCGCCACGGGGCGGCCCTGCCGGTAGCTCACGCCGAAATTGCCCTGGATCGCGTTCTCAAGGAAGCGCAGGTATTGCACCGGGAAGGGCTGATCCAGCCCCAGTTGGGCGCGCAGCCGCGCGATGTCGGCGTCGGTGCGTTCCTGCCCGAGCATGTTGTCGATCGGATCGCCCACGAAGGTGAACATCGAAAAGGCGACAAGGCCGACGACCAGCAGGACGATCAGCGATTGGAAAACGCGGCGGATGACATAGGCGAGCATAGGATCTCTTCCGGCTGGCAGTGCGAGGGGCCGCCCTAAAGCGGCCCCGGCGGTTTGGCAAGGGGGGGAGCGGGGCTCAGTTCACCGTCACCCAGCGCAGGATGAAGAAGTTGTCCGGACGCTGTGTGAGGCTGACATTGGTGCCGGTGCCCCACAGAAGCGGCTGCACGTAAAGCGGCACATAGGCGACCTCGTCCTGCAGGATCTTCGTGCTTTCATCCAACATGGCCTGACGCTTGCTGTCGTCGATCTCGGATTGGATCATCGGCAACAGCTCGTCCACGCGCGCGTTGGAGAAATCGCCGAAGTTCCAGCTGCCGAGCTTCTTCTCCGCGTCCGGCGTATGGGCGAGGAAGCGGATCGGGTGCTCGGCGTCAAAGGTGCCAGGGGACCAGCCCAGCAGGTACATGTCGAAGTTGTCTTCGCGCAGTTCCGGCCAGTAGTTGCGCACCGGCATGGCGTCGAGCTCGGCGGTGATGCCGATCTGCGCGAGCATCCCCACGACAGCCTGACAGACAGCCTCGTCGTTCAGGTAGCGGTCGTTGGGGCATTTCAGCCCGAAGGAGAAGCCATCGGCGTAGCCGGCTTCGGCCAGCAGCGCCTTTGCGGCCTCCACATCATAGGCGGGCCGGGCCTCAAGCCCCTTGGAGTAGCCGCGCATGGCGGGGCTGACGAGCTGGCTGGCCGGCTCGGCATTGCCGCGCATGATGGTTTGCAGGATGGCGGGCACATTGATCGCCGCGGCCACGGCCTGACGCACCTTCACGTCCTTGAACGGGTTGGGATCGCCCGCATTCGCGCCGTATTTCAGCGTCTCGGCGGCATGGGGCATGCCCAGCATGATCACGCGGGCCTCGATGCCGCGGATCACTTCCACGTTGCCTTGGCCTTCGAGCCGGGCGGCGTCCTGAATGGGCACCGGGTTGATCATGTCCACGTCGCCGGAGAGCAGCGCGGCCACGGCGGTGGCCGGGTTCTGGATCGGGGTGAACTCGGCGCGGGTGATGTTGTGCTCCGGCGTGCCCCACCAGCCGTCAAAGGGCTCCAGCACGGTCTTCAGCCCCGGCTGGCGCTCGGTGACGCGGAAGGCACCCGTGCCGTTGGTGTTCAGAGTGGCGAAGTTCTCGGAATCCTTGGCCGGGCGCTCGGCGCCATTGGCGGCGGCCCAGCCGGAATCCATGATCATCCAGTTGGCGATGGAATCCGGGAAGATCGGGTTCGGCGCGTTGGTGTAGATCTCGACGGTGTAGTCATCCACCACCTTCACGTCCGAAACCGGTGCAAACCAGCTTGCGGTGTCGGCCTGCTCGGACGAGGCGCGCTCGTAGGAGAAAAGCACGTCTTCGGCGGTGAAATCGCTGCCGTCGTGGAAGGTCACCCCTTCGCGCAGTTTGAAGCGCCAGCCTTCGGAGCCGATCGGCTCCCAGCTTTCTGCAAGTGCGCCTTCGACCGTCATATCCTTGCCACGGCGGACAAGGCCTTCGTACACATTGTTGAGGAAGCCCAGCACCGGCGCGGAGTTTACCGCGTGCGGATCCATCGTTTGCGGATCCGTCGTGCTGGCCCAGCGGAATGTCTCCGCCTGCGCGGCGCTGCCAAGGAGCGCGGCGGCGGTTGTCAGATAAATCAAGGATTTCATGGAAACTCTCCCGAGGTCAGAGGAAGCGTGGCGCGTTCGCGAACGCCACGGGTGTGCCCGAGACTAGGTGCGCCGGGCAGCAGAAAGCCACCCGGCGCTTGGTCAGATCACTTCAGTGTGAAGTATTTGAAGTGGGCCGCATCGTCGGGCGCGACGATGGTTTCGACCTTGTCAGCCATCCCCCAGTTCAGAACCTGGTGGTGGATCGGCAGGTAGAGAACCTCGTCCTGCACGACCTGCCAGATCTCTGCGATGGTGGCATCGCGTTTCTCCAGATCCGTCTCGCTGGCGAGCCCTTCGATCTTCGCGTCCAGATCGGCGTTGGAGAAGCGGGTGCCGTTCCAGGAGCCGTATTTCTCGCCTTTGGTGTGGACGAGGAAGTTGAAGATATACTCGGAGTCGTAGGTCGGAACGCCCCAGCCCAGCATGTAGAAATCGGTTTCCAGCGTGTTGATCAGCGGGAAGTGCTGCGCTTTCGGCTTGGCGTCGAGGTTCACCGTGATGCCGATCTGCGCCATCATGCCGGTGACAGCCTGACAGATCGCCTCATCGTTGATGTAGCGGTCGTTCGGGCAGTCGAGCTGGATCGAGAAACCGTCGCCGTAACCGGCATCGGCCATCAGCTGGCGGCCGGTTTCGATGTCGGTGGCCGGAACCGCGTCAAACTCGGCCGTCCAGCCGTTCACGAAGGGCGGGGAGATCATGCCAGCCGGCTGCGACTGGCCGCGCATCACCACCTGCTTGATGGCATCGCGGTTGATGGCGATGTTCATCGCCTGACGCACGCGCTTGTCGGCCAGCGGGTTGGCGCCGTCGACGGAGTCATTGGCCAGATCGGCGTCGCCCTGGTTCATGCCGAGGAAGATCACCCGGTTCTGCGGCGCGGTGATGACCTGCAGGCCATCGGCGTTGGCCACGCGGTCCAGATCCTGCACCGGCACGTCCTGGATGAAATCCACTTCGCCCGAAAGCAGCGCGGCCACGCGGGTGGCGGCGTTCTGGATCGGGGTATAGATGATCTCGGTCACGTCGAGCGCGAATTCATCCTTGCCCCAGTAGTCCTCGTTGATGGCGAGAACGGTTTTCACGTCCGGCTCGCGGGACACCAGCTTGTAGGCGCCAGTGCCGTTGGCGTTCTTGGCCGCGAAGGTGTCTTCGCCGCCTTCGTAGTCCTGCACCTTCACCGCGTTGTTGGCCTCGGCCCAGCCCTTGTCCATGATGAACATGTTGGTCAGGTTGTTGGGCATGATCGGGTTCGGGCCGTCCGTCACGATCTCGATCGTGTATTTGTCGGGCGCGCGGACTTCCACAACGCTCGCGAGCAGTTCCTTATAGTCGGAATCCGGCGTCATCGCGCGGTCGAGCGAGAATTTCACGTCTTCGCTGTCAAACTCCGCGCCATCGTGGAAGGTCACGCCTTCGCGCAGCTTGAAGACCCAGACGGTCGGGTCCGTTTCGCTGGGGCCCCAGTCGGTGGCCAGCGCGGGCACCATGGCGCCGGTCATGTCGCGCATCACCAGCGGCTCCATGATCTGGTGCGCCAGAGCCGAGGTCGGCCCTTCGTTCTGCGCGTGCGGATCGAGCGTCAGCGCATCGCCTGCGCGGGCCCAGCGGAGCGTTTCGGCGTGGGCCGCAAGGCTGGTGCTGGCGAGCAGGGTGGCGAGGAGAACGGGTTTTGTCATGTTCATTGGATAGTCTCCCTGTTGATAGGGAGGGATGATTAACCATCCTCGCAAAAACGCAACCCCTCCGGCGGATTTAATTGACAGCGTTAACAAGATGCCTTTGCGGAAGGCCGCGTTGCGCCCGATTTTGCAAAAAACGCTACAAAAAATACTGCCAGCGGATAACCTCGCATCAAACGGCCACCACAAGGCCGGAGCGAAGGGAGTGACGATGGGTCAAGCTGTGCGGCATCTGCTGGGTGTGCTGTTTTCTGTGCTGCTGGTCGGGCTGGGCGCGGCCACGGCTCAGGAGGACGACAGCGCCTATTCCATGGCGCCCGTGATCGTGGACGGCCAGGAGCTGTTCATGTTGAGGGGCCTGACAGCGCTGCCCGCAGAGCTGCGCGCCCAGAGGATCGCCGACCGGATCGAGGAGTTCGCGGCCTCCTCCACTGACCCGACAGTACAGGTGACCTTCCAGAACCACCCTTTGGGGCGCGAGATCTTCGTCGACGGCGTGTCGATGCTGATCCTGATCGAAGATGACGCCGAGTTTGACCAGGTGAGCCTTGATGTGTTGGCGCTGGTGAACGGCGATGCGGTGAAGAAGGCGATCCAGGAGTACCGCGCCGACCGGACGCCGCAAGCCCGGCGGGAGGGCTTTATCAACGTGGCGCTCTGGACAGGCGGCTTCGTTCTGATCGTCGCCATTCTGCTGACTCTGCAGCGCAAGGTGCCCAAGTACCTGCGTCGCAAGACGGAAGCCCGAATGAAGCAGATTCAGGCCGCCACCGCCGAGATCGTGCGGGGCAAGGCCGTGGCGGAGCTTGTGGGCTTCCTGATCCGCCTGCTGTTCTGGTTGTTCATCCTCGTGGCCGCCTATTACTATGTTTCCTTCGTGCTGTTCTCGTTTGCCGAGACGCGGCCCGTGGCGATGATCCTGATTACCTATATTTCCGATCCGATCTTCGGCCTGCTGCAATCGATCGTGGAGTTCCTGCCCAACCTCGTCACGCTGTTCGCGATCTTCATCGCCACGCGCTACGTGCTGAAGATGCTGCGCACGGTGTTTGAGAACATCGAGGCCGGAACGCTGAAGTTCGAGGGCTTCGAGACCCATTGGATCTGGCCGACCTTCCACATCATGCGGGCCCTGCTGCTCGTCTTCGTGGTGATCCTGTCCTACCCCTACGTGCCGGGTGCCAGTTCACAGGCGTTTCAGGCGGTGTCGATCCTAGTGGGCCTGATGGTCTCGATGGGCTCCAACAGCGTGGTATCCAACGCGCTGGCCGGGGTCTTCGTGCTCTACCGGCGCAGTGCCAATGTCGGGGATCGCATCAGGGTGGGGGATCACACCGGCGATGTTGTCGAGATCAAGATCATGGAGACCTACATCAAATCGCTGAAGAACGAGCTGATCAGCATTCCCAACGCGCAGATGCTGAACTCCGAGGTGATCAACTACTCCACCAAGATCGACGGGCGCGGGCTGCTGGTGCACACGACGGTGGGCATCGGCTATGACGAGCCGCGCCAGAAGATCGAGGCCCTTCTGCTTGAGGCTGCCGCGCGCACCCGGCACATCAAGAAAAGCCCGGATCCCTTCGTGCTGCGCACAGCGCTTGGCGATTTCGCGGTGAACTACCAGATCAACGGCTACACCACGCGGGGCAATTACTTGCCCAAGATCGTCTCAGAGCTTCACGCAAATATTCTGGACGTCTTCCACTCCAACGGTGTGCAGATCATGTCGCCGCATTACGAGGGCGATCCGGCGGATGCGAAAATCCCGCCGGTGCCGACCAAGGAAGAGATGGAGCAGGCCAAACTGGAGGCGGAAGAAGCCAAGGCGGCGGAGGCTGCGGCTGAAGCGGAGGCGGTGCGCAAGGCCGAGGAGGCAGCCGCGGCCCGCAAGGCAGCAGCGGCCAAGCCCAAACCGCGCAAGCGGCGGATCGGGCGGCGGACGAAACCCAGCAGTTGATCAGGCTTTGCGCTTGTCCCTGAGGCGCGCGAAGCTGTCGCGCAGCGCGGTGGACCAATCTTCCGAGAGCGCCATGAATTCCGGGTCGCGTTCGTCGATCCGGGATTTCTCTGAGATCTGGCACGCGCCTGCGCGGATGATCGTCAGATCCAGCGGCATCCCGACAGAAAGGTTGGAGCGCAGGGTGCTGTCCATCGACAGCAGCACCGCAAGGCGGCCATCGGCGATGGAGGTCTCCGGCGTGATCACGCGGTCAAGGATGGGCTTGCCGTATTTGTGCTCGCCGATCTGGATGAAGGGCGTGTCGGCGGTGGCCTCGATGAAATTGCCTTCCGGGTAGATCAGGAACATCCGCTGGGTGCCACCCTTGCGCTGCCCGGCCACGATCATGCTGGCGGAAGCCGATTGCTGCATCCGGTTCATCTTGGCCTGAATGTCGGCAGAAACGGACGAGAGCATATTGCCCACGATCTCGGCCACGGCGAGCATGCTGCCCGCTTCCATGATCGAGGTCTCGCCAGTGGCGTCCGGATCATCGATGGCTTCCTGCAGCTTGGCGATCACGGTCTGGGTGACGGAAAGGCTACCCGCCGTCAGGATCGCGATGGCGCGCTCGCCCGGCTTCTCGAAGAGATAGGTTTTGCGATAGCTGGCGATGTTGTCCACGCCCGCGTTGGTGCGGGAATCCGAGAGCAGCACAAGGCCCTCGTTCAGCATCAAGCCCACACAATATGTCATGTCTGCAGGGTCGCCTGTTCTTGGTGTTATTGTTGGCTCTGGCTCTGTGCCGGGCCGCCCGCGCCCTGAGAGACCGAGAGCGTGAAGTCCATCGTCTCATCGCCCGCGCCGAAGCTGATGCCTCTTACGGGGGCGGCGTGCAGGGCGTCAAGGCCGGAGCCGATGCGCACGTAGCGTTCGTCCGGGCAGCAGCGGTTGGCCGGATCGAACCCGACCCAGCCGAGCCCCTCGACGAAAACCTCCGCCCAGGCGTGGCTGGCTTCATGGGCCTCGCCGCTTTCATCCGAGTGCAGGTAGCCGGTGACGTAGCGCGCCGGAAGGCCGTTGAGCCGCGCCAGCGTGATCAGCACATGGGCGTGATCCTGGCAGACGCCTTGGCCCAGTTCGAGCACGCGCGCGGCGTCCATCCCGGCCTCCGTCGCGCCGATCACATAGTCCACGCGCGCACGGGTCTCCCCGGCCAGCGCATGGGCCAGCGCCAGCGCGCCGTCATGGCCGCCTGCGCCGAGCTCACGCGCCAGTTCCTTCAGCGCGTCATCGGGCTGGGTGAGCGCCGTATCACGCAGATAAGCCAGCGGCGGCATGCTCTCCTTCAGGCCTTTCAGAACGCCTGCCGTGTCGCTCGTTTCCACGGTACCTTTCACGTGGATCTCGATTTCATCCACATTGCCGCCGATGGTGAGCAACATCAGCTTGTCGCCCGCGCCATCGGTGAAGCCTGCGCCGAGCTGCGCGCCCTCGCAGGACACTTTCCAGTTCAGGATATTCTGGCTTTCGAGCCGCGCCGGGGTGAGCCGCAGGCTCTGGGTGATCCGGCGCTGGGGTTGCTCGTAGCGATAGCGGGTGGTGTGTTCGATGGTCAGTCGCATGATCTTAATGCCCCCAGAACATGTAGGAGCGGTTGACGGCCTCATCGAGCTTGCGGGCCTCGGTGATGAAATCGGTGAGGAACTCGTGGAGCCCCTCCTCGATGATATGGCGCACGTTGTTTTCTGCCAGATGGCCATACATGCCCGCCGCCAGACGCCCGGCAAGGCTGCGCTGGCCATAGGCGCGCGACAGCCGGCTCAGGTGGTGATCGATCCGCTCGCAGCAATGGATGAGCGAGCGCGGGCAGATCGGGTTCAGGATCAGGAAATGGGCGATCTTCTCGGGCGCGTAATCGCCCTTGTAGGCCCAGTGGAAGGCCCGCCGCGCGGAAACGGCGCGCAAGAGCGCTGCCCATTGGTATTGGTCCACCCCGCCGCCGACCATGTCGATCGTCGGCAGAAGCACATAGAATTTCACATCGAGCAGGCGGGCGGTGTTGTCGGCGCGTTCGATGAAACAGCCCAAGTTGAAGAAATCATAGCCTTCATCCTGCAGCTGGGTGGTTTCGAAACTGCCGCGCACGGCGGCCGCGCTGGCCTTCGTCCATTCGCACATCGACAGCAGGTCGCGCCGCGCGGGCGGACCCTGCAGGATGTCGATGAATTGCAGGTAGGCGCTGTTGAGCGTTTCCCAGACGTCGGAGGTCAGCGCGGGCCGGGCGGCGCGCACGTTTTCGCGCGCGGCGCCGATGCAATTGCGGATGCTTGACGGGTTCTCCGGGTCGAAGATCAGATACTCGGTCACAGCCTCCGCCGTCGGCTCCTGCCCGGTGGCCGCAAAGGCGTGCGACACCCCGGCGGCAGCAAGGATCGAGGCCCATTCGTTCTCATGGCCTTCGCCCGCCGTGGGCATCAGCGACATGCGGTAGGCCACTTCCAGAAGGCGCGCGATGCTTTCGGCGCGTTCGATGTAGCGGGAGGTCCAGTAAAGGCTTTCTGCGGTTCTGCTCAGCATTTTCTCAGTCCGCCACGATCCAGGTGTCTTTGACGCCGCCGCCCTGCGAGGAGTTCACGACGAGCGAGCCCTCCTTCATGGCAACGCGGGTGAGCCCGCCGGGGGTGAGCCGCACCTCCTTGCCGACAAGGCAGTAGGGGCGCAGGTCCACGTGGCGTGGCGCGAGGCCCGACTCCACGAAGGTGGGGCTGGTGGAGAGCGCCAGCGTGGGCTGGGCGATGTAGTTCGAGGGGTTCTTCTTGATCAGTTCGGCAAATTCCGCGATTTGCGCCTTGGTGGAAGCGGGCCCCACGAGCATCCCGTAGCCGCCGGAGCCGTGCACTTCTTTCACAACCAGTTCCGGCAGGTGTTCCATCACGTATTTATAGGCGTCCGCCTCGCCGCAGCGCCACGTGGGCACGTTCTTCAGGATAGGCTCTTCGCCCAGATAGAAACGCACCATGTCGGGCACATAGGTGTAGATCGCCTTGTCGTCGGCCACGCCTGCGCCGGGGGCCGAGCAGATCTGCACGCCGCCAGAGCGGTAGACATTCATCAGCCCCGGCACGCCGAGCATGGAATCCGGGCGGAAGCAGAGCGGATCGAGGAAGGCATCGTCGATCCGGCGGTAGATCACATCCACCCGCTGCGGCCCGCGCGTGGTGCGCATGTAGACGAAATCGCCATCCACGAAGAGATCCTGCCCCTCTACGAGGTCGATCCCCATCTGATCGGCAAGGAAGGAATGTTCGTAATAGGCGGAGTTGAACGCGCCGGGGGTGAGGATCACCGCCGTCGGCTCGCCCTCGCATTTCGCCGGGGCCACCTCGTGCAGGGTGCGGCGCAGCAGATCGGGGTAGGTGTCGACCGGCGCGATGCGGGCGGAGCGGAACAGCTCCGGGCACATGCGCATCATGATCTCGCGGTTTTCCAGCATGTAGGACACACCCGACGGCGTGCGGCAGTTGTCCTCCAGCACGTAGAATTCATCGCGCCCGGTGCGCACAAGATCGGTGCCGACGATGTGGGAATAGATGTTGAGCGCCGGGTTGATGCCGACCACGGCGGGCTCATAGGCTTCGTTGCGGTAGACAAGCTCGCCCGGAATGCGGCCCGAGCGCACGATCTCGCCCCGGTGATAGACATCCCAGAGGAAGGCGTTCAGCGCCCGGCTGCGCTGCTTCACGCCGCGCTCCAGCCTGTCCCATTCGCTGCGGGTGAAGACGCGCGGCATCAGGTCGAAGGGGATGAGCCGCTCGGTGCTGCCGCCTTCGCCATAGACGGCGAAGGTGATCCCGATCCGGCGAAACAGCGCCTCGGCCTCGGCCTTCTTCAGGGCGAGCATCTCCTCGCCCAGATCGTCGAACCACTTGGTGACCTTTGTGTAGGCCGGGCGGATCTCCGCGCCGTCAAACATCTCGTTAAAGAAATCGGGTTTTGTGCTCATGGCGCTAGCGTCAGCTTAAGGAGGCGGCAGAGTCAAGCGGCACGCGTTGGCAGAGGATAATCAACGCGCTGCATTGCCGGGCAGATGCCTGCAAATCGGGCAGGGTGAAGACAGAGCCTATTGGGTGTGGCCGATCCGGGTCAGAAAGCCTGCCAGCGCCTCGGCGAAAGCCTCGGGTTGCTCCACGCAGGGCAGGTGGCCACTGCGGCGGATCAGGTGAAACTCCGCGCCCGGGATCAGGTCCACCGTTTCACGCACCAGATCGGCCGGGGTGGAGCCATCTTCGGAGCCCGCAATGCCGAGCGTGGGCAGGCGCAGGCTGGCGGTGGGCGTGTAGAAATCGGTGCCCGAGATCGCCGCGCAGCAGCCCAGATACCCCGTCACAGGCGTGGCCTCCAGCTTGGCGCGCCAATGGGCGGCTTGCGCGCTGGCCCGGTTGCCGCGGGCGAACCAGCGCTCGATCGTGGCCGGCGCGATGGCCGCCATGCCGCCGGCCTCCACGGCCTCCATGCGCTCCTGCCACTGCTTCGGACTGCCGATCTTGGCAGCGGTGTTTGAGAGCACCAGCCCGCGGACCAGATCAAGCCGCTTAACAGCCAGCCCCTGCGCCACCATCCCGCCCAGCGAGAGCCCGACGAAGACGGTGTCGCGCAGGCCAAGGTGCTCCAGCAGCCGCTCCGCATCTCGCACCAGAGTGCCCATCGCGTAGGGGCCTTCGGGCACATCCGAAGCCCCGTGGCCGCGCAGGTCATAGGCGATCAGGCGCAGGCCTTGGGGCAGGCGCGGCAGCACCGCCTCCCAAAGGCTGTGATCGGTGCCAAGCGCATGGGCAAAGACAACGGGCGCGCCGCCCAAATCCCCGGCTTCGTGATAGGTGAGCGAGACATCGGCAAGATCGACACAGGGCATGGGGGCTCCTTGGTGGCTCAGAGATGGGTCGGAAAACTGCGGGCACGCACCTGTTTGCGGGCCTCGGATGGGCTGCAGCCGTAGCGGATGCGGAAGGCGCGCGAAAGGGCACTGGCGTTTTCATAGCCGCAGCGCACGGCGATCTCGGCCACGGAGAGGCCGCTGTTCTGCACCAGCCGCTGTGCCGCCGTCAGCCGCAAGTGGCGGTAGACCTTGCCCGGCGAGGCCCCCAGCGCGGCCTCAAACCGCCGTGCCATCTGCTTTTCGTGGCAACCAAGTGTGCGGGCGATTGCCGCAAGGGGCAGGGGGGCTTCCACCGAGGCGCGCATCTGCGCCAGCGCCGCTGCCACCAGCCTGTCGCGCGCGGCCGGGCCGCGGCGCAGTTGCTCGCCCCGGCTTTCGTGCTGGAAGAAGCTCTCGATATCCACGCAGAGCGCAGCCCCGTGGCGGGCCTCGATCAGGCGCAGCATGAAATCAAAGCTCGCCATGGCCCCGGCGCAGGTGGCCCTGTCCCCATCAAACACATGGGGCGCGCGCTGGGCAGAGACAGTCAGGAACCGCTCCTCGAATTCCGGCAGCGCATCCCAATGCACGGTGGCCTCCCGCTCCTCCAGCAGGCCGGCCTCGGCCATCAGCCAGCCGCCGGTGTCCAGCCCCGCAACCATCTGCGCCTGTTTTGCGGCCCGACGCAGGCCGGCCAGTGTCGCTTGAGTCGAGAGCGCGCGGTAATTGTAGCTCGCGATCACCACCAGCAGATCACAGGGCGCGGCATCGCTCAGCGCGCCGTTGGGCAGGATCGGCAGGCCGGAGGAGGAGCTGACCGGCGCGCCGTCAGGGGTGAGAAAATGCCAGCGATAGACGGCGCGGCCGAGGATCGTGTTGGCCGCCCGCAAGGGCTCCAGCGCATTGGCGAGGCAGTGGTTGGAAAAATCATCAAACAACAGCAGCGAAACGTGCTGCGGTGCGGCGGGTGATTTTGTCCATTTCTGCATGAGTCATGTCTAGATTGGCCGCATGCCGTTCGGCAAGCCGTGATTGGGTCGCGCATCTGACATTTGAACGCTTCGGAGCCTGCCATGCCGCTGACCATGAACCGGGAGGTTTTCATCACCTGCGCCGTCACCGGCTCCGGGGGCACGCAGGATCGCTCGCCTCATGTGCCGCGCTCGCCGAAACAGATCGCCGAGAGCGCGATCGAGGCTGCCAAGGCTGGGGCCGCCATCGTCCATTGCCATGTGCGCGACCCCGACACCGGCGCGCCGTCCCGCAGGCTCGATCTCTACCGCGAGGTGACTGACCGGATCCGCGATGCGGACGTGGACGTGGTGCTCAACCTCACCGCCGGGATGGGCGGCGATATGGTCTTTGGCTCCACCGAAGCGCCGCTGCCGGTGAACGCCGCGGCGACGGACATGATCGGCGCGAGCGAGCGCGTGGCCCATGTGGCCGCCTGCCTGCCGGAGATTTGCACGCTGGATTGCGGCACGATGAATTTCGCCGAGGCCGACTACGTGATGACGAACACGCCGGGCATGCTGCGCGCCATGGGCAAGATGATGACGGATCTGGGCGTGAAGCCCGAGATCGAGGCCTTTGATACGGGCCATCTCTGGTTCGCCAAGCAGTTGGTGGAGGAGGGTGTTCTCACTTCGCCCGCGTTGGTGCAGCTCTGCATGGGGGTGCCCTGGGGCGCGCCGGATGATCTGAACACCTTCATGGCCATGGTCAACAACGTGCCACAGGACTGGACGTTCTCGGCCTTTTCGCTCGGGCGCAACCAGATGGCCTATGCGGCGGCGGCGGTTCTGGCGGGCGGCAATGTGCGCGTGGGGCTGGAGGACAATCTCTGGCTCGACAAGGGCGTGCTGGCCACCAATGCACAGCTCGTGGAGCGGGCGGTGACGGTTGTGGAGGCCATGGGCGCAAAGATCATTGGCCCGGCCGAAGTTCGGGCTAAGTTGGGCTTGCAGAAAAGGAGCCCTCCCTCATGAGCCTTCGCCCCCTTGTGGCCGCCGCCCTCATCGCCCTCGCCGCCGCCCCGGCCGCGCAGGCTGATAAATACCGTGACCGCGACGTGCCCATCGCCGCCGTCGAGAGTCTCGATGTCGAGCGCTACCTCGGCCTCTGGTATGAAATCGCCCGCTTCCCGAACTGGTTCGAGAAGGGCTGCGATGGCGTGACGGCGGAATATGCCCTGCGAGACGATGGCCAGATCTCCGTGGTGAACACCTGCCGTGAGGGCGGGCTGGATGGCGAGGTGAAGCAATCCGAAGGTGTCGCCCGCGTCGAAGCCCCCGGCGAGCTGAGCGTCACATTCGTGCCTTGGCTGCCGCTGCCCTTCGTGCGCGGCGATTACTGGGTGCTGGATGTGACGGAAGGCTATGACGTCGCCGTTGTGGGCAACCCGAAGGGCTCCACGGGCTGGATCCTTGCCCGCACCCCGCAGATCAGCGACGCCCAGCTTGAGGCAGCAAAATCTGTGCTGGCAGAGGCCGGCTACGACCCCTCGCAACTCCTCTACCCACAACAGCCCGGCAACTGAGCCGGCCACGCCGCCTACGCGCAAGATCGAGAAGGACGCCCCCATGAGCCAGACAGCAGCAATCGTCGGAGGCGGCGTCATCGGCGGCGGCTGGCTCGCACGTTTCCTGCTCAACGGCTGGGACGTGCGGCTCTACGATCCGGACCCGGAGTCCGAGCGCAAGATCGGCGCGGTGCTGGCCGGTGCGCGGCGCGCCTTGCCGATGCTCTATGATCGTGCCTTGCCGCCGGAGGGTAGGCTCACGGTCTGTAACTCTATTGCACAAGCCGTGGCGGGGGCGGAGTGGGTGCAGGAAAGCGTGCCGGAGCGGCTCGACCTCAAGCACCGGGTGCTGGCGGAGATCACGGAACACGCCGCAGAAAGCGCGGTGATCGGCTCCTCCACCTCTGGCTTCACGCCGAGCCAGTTGCAAGAGGGGCTGCCTCGCCCTAGTGCCGTACTCGTGGCGCATCCCTTCAACCCGGTCTACCTGCTGCCGCTGGTAGAGCTTGTGCCCTCTGCCGCCACGCGGCCTGAGGTGCTTGAAACCGCCCAATCCACACTCACCGGCCTTGGCATGTTCCCGCTCCATGTGCGCGCCGAGATCGACGCCCATATCGCCGACCGCCTGCTCGAAGCCGTCTGGCGCGAGGCGCTCTGGCTGGTGAAGGACGGCGTCGCCACCACGAGCGAGATCGACGAGGCGATCCGCATGGGCTTCGGCCTGCGCTGGGCGCAGATGGGGCTGTTTGAAACCTACCGCATCGCCGGGGGCGAAGCGGGGATGAAGCACTTCATGGCCCAGTTCGGCCCGGCGCTGGCATGGCCCTGGACGAAGCTGATGGACGTGCCAGAGTTCACCGAGGAACTGGTGGACCTGATCGCCGGGCAATCCGATGCGCAATCGGGCCACCTTGGCATTCGCGAGTTGGAGCGGCTGCGCGATGACAATCTCGTCGCCATGCTGCGCGCCCTGCGCCAGCGCAACGCCGCCGCCGGGGCGCTTCTGAACGCCCATGAGGCCGCCATGGCGCAGCCCCTGCCGGAGACCGTGCCGCTGATCACCGTGCGCCGGACGGTGCCGGTGGACTGGACGGACTACAACGGGCACATGAACGAAGGCCGCTACGGGCAGGTGTTTTCCGATGCCGCCGATGCGGTGATGGCTCATGTGGGGGCCGATGCCGCTTATATCGCAGAGGGCAACAGCTATTTCACCGTGGAAACCTCGGTCAAATACCTGCTCGAAACCCATGCGGGCGAGGCCATCGAAGTGGCCACACGGATCACGACGGGCGCGGGCAAGAAGCTCGGCATGGCCCATGAGATGCGCCGCGTCGCCGATGGCACGCTCTTGGCCACCTGCACCCAGTTCATGCTGCACGTCAGCCTTGAGACCCGCAAATCCTGCCCGCCGCTGCCCGAGGTTCAGGCGCGGGTTGAGGCGTTGGCGGCCAGGCATCAGGAGGCATGAGATGAATTTCGGCCTGAGCGAAGAGCAGAACATGATCGTCTCCACGGTCCGCAGCTTCGTGGAGCAGGAAATCTACCCCCATGAGGCTGAGGTGGAACGCAGTGGCCATGTGCGCCAGGAGGTGGGCGCGGCGATCAAACAGAAATGCCTCGATCTGGGATTTTACGCCTGCAACTTCCCCGAAAGCGTGGGCGGGGCCGGGCTCTCGCACCTCGATTTCACACTGGTGGAGCGCGAGCTGGGCCGGGGCTCCATGGCGCTCACCCATTTCTTCGGCCGCCCGCAGAACATCCTGATGGCCTGCAACGCGGAGCAGCGCGAACGTTACCTTCTGCCCGCCGTGCGCGGCGAACGGATGGACGCGCTCGCCATGACGGAGCCTGATGCGGGCTCCGATGTGCGTGGAATGAAATGTGCGGCGCGCCGGGAGGGCGGCGATTGGGTGGTGAACGGCTCCAAACACTTCATCTCCGGCGCGGAACACGCGGATTTCTTCATCGTCTTCATCGCTACGGGGGAAGACGACACCCCCAAGGGGCCGAAAAAGCGCATCACCACCTTCCTCGTGGATCGCGGTACGCCGGGGTTTGCGGTGCGCGAGGGCTACGCCTCGGTCAGCCACAAGGGCTACAAGAATTACGTGCTCTCCTTCGACGACTGCCGCCTGCCGGACGCGCAGGTGCTGGGCGAGGTCGACGGCGGCTACGCGGTGATGAACGAATGGCTTTACGCGACGCGCCTCACCGTGGCGGCCTTCTGCGTGGGCCGCGCGCGGCGGTGCTTTGACTACGCGCTTGCTTACGCCGCGGAGCGCAAACAATTCGGCCAGCCGATCGGCAAGTTTCAGGGCGTTGGCTTTCAGATCGCCGACATGATCACGGAGATCGACGCGGCGGACTGGCTGACGCTCTCCGCCGCCTGGCGGCTCGATCAGGGTCTGCCCGCCAACCGCGAGATCGCCTCGGCCAAACTCTACGCCTCCGAGATGCTCGCCCGCGTCACCGATGCCACCCTGCAGATCTTCGGCGGCATGGGGCTGATGGACGATTTCCCCATCGAGCGCTTCTGGCGCGATGCAAGGGTGGAGCGCATCTGGGACGGAACAAGCGAAATCCAACGCCACATCATCAGCCGCGATCTTCTGCGGCCCCTGGGAGCCTGAGCCCATGACGAAAAACCTGCGCCGCCTTTTGAACCCTGCCAGCATTGCCATCGTCGGTGGCGGTGTCTGGGCCGAAAACGCCATCCAGAACTGCCGGGCGCTCGGCTATGTGGGGCCGATCTGGGTCGTGCACCCGACGCGCGAAAGCCTCGCCGGCGCGCAGGCCTACCCGACGGTGGACGATCTGCCGGAAACCCCGGATGCAGCGCTGCTCTGCGTCAATCGCCATGCGACGGTGGATGCGGTGGCGGCGCTCTCCAAGCGGGGCTGCGGCGGGGTGGTCTGCCTTGCGAGCGGGTTTGCGGAAGCCAGCGCCGAGGATCAGGGCGCCTCGGATCTTCAGGCGGCCCTTCTGAAAGCGGCCGGGGAGATGCCGTTGATCGGCCCCAACTGCTACGGCTTCGTCAGCTATCTGGACGGTGTGGCGCTCTGGCCCGACCAGCAGGGCGGGCAGCGTGCAGATCGCGGGGTGGCGGTGATCAGCCAGTCCTCCAACATCTCGATGAACATCTCGATGACGCGGGGCGGCCTGCCCTTGGCCTATGTGGCCACGGCGGGCAATCAGGCGCAGCTGAGCCTTGCGGCCATCGGCGAGGCGATGCTGTCGGACCCGCGCGTCACCGCCTTGGGGCTGCACATCGAAGGGGTGAACGATCCCGCCGCCTTCGAAGCGCTGACCGATACGGCCCGCCGCCTGCGCAAACCCATCGTGGCCCTTAAAGCGGGGCGCAGCGAGCTGGCCCGGCAGGCCACGATCAGCCACACAGCCTCGCTCGCGGGCAGCGATGCCGGGGCGCGCGCCTTTCTGAACCGGCTTGGCATTGCCAAGGTCGAAAGCCTGCCCCAGATGCTCGAAACGCTGAAGCTTCTGCACGCGGTTGGGCCGCTGCCCTCCAACAACATCGCCTCGCTCTCCTGTTCCGGCGGGGAGGCAGGCCTGATCGCCGATGTCGCCGAAGGGCGCGGCGTGCGCTTTGCGCCCCTCACCGACCAGCAGCGGACCGACCTGCGCGACGCCCTCGGCCCCATGGTCGCGCTGAACAACCCGCTCGACTACCACACCTACATCTGGCGGGACGCAGAAGCGCTGGGCAAAGCCTTCACCGCGATGCTGGACCCCGGCCTCAGCTTGGCCTGCGTGATCCTCGACTACCCGCGCGAGGACCGTTGCGACGGCTCGGATTGGGATCGCGTGATCGATGGCATGCGCATCGCGCGGTCCCAACGCGGCACGCCCATGGCGCTGGTCACCACGCTGCAGGATACGCTGCCCGAACAAACCGCCCAGACGCTGCTGGCCGAAGGCATCGCGCCCCTAAATGGGCTTGTCGAGGCGATCACGGCCGTGGAAGCCGCCGCCTTCCTCGGAAAAACCCTCTCCCGCCCGCCCGCGCCGGCGGTCTGGTCGCCCTCCAAGGCGAGCGGTGGCAAGAGCACGGTGCTCAGCGAGGCGGAGGCCAAGATCCTGCTGGCGCGCCACGGGGTGCGCGTGCCCGCCTCGGGCCGCGCCGAAACGCCGGAAGCCGCCGCGGTGCTCGCGGGCTCACTTGGGGTGCCTGTTGCACTCAAAGGGGAAGGCATCGCCCACAAGACGGAAGCCGGTGCCGTGAAGCTGAACCTTTCCGGTGCCGGCGAGGTGCTGACCGCTGCGCAGGCCATCGACGCCAAAAGCTTCCTCGTGGAGGAGATGGTCACCGATACCGTGGCCGAACTGCTGATCGGTGTCGTCGCCGACCCGGCGCATGGCTATGTTTTGACGCTTGCCACGGGCGGGGTGCTGACGGAACTGCTGTCCGACAGCGTTTCGATGCTTCTGCCCGTCTACGAGGTGGAAATCCGCGAAGCACTGGCCCAGCTGCGGGTGGCCAAACTGCTCGCTGGCTACCGCGGGATGCCCGCAGCAAACCTCGATACCATCGTGCATGCGGTGCTTTCGGTGCAGGATTTCGTGCGCGGCATGAACGGGGCGGTGGAGGAAGTTGAGATCAACCCGCTGATGTGCACCCCCTGGGCCGCCTATGCCGCCGACGCCCTAATCCGCATGAAGGAGGCGCCCTGATGTCCGACACGCCTATCCGCACCCGCCGCGAGGGCGGCATCCTCGAGGTGACGCTGGACCGGCCCAAGGCCAACGCGATCGACCTCGCCACCAGCCGCCTGATGGGCGAAGCCTTCCGCGCCTTCCGCGATGACGACAGCCTGCGCGTGGCAATCCTGCGGGCTGAAGGGGAGAAGTTCTTCTGCCCTGGCTGGGATTTGAAAGCGGCCGCCGATGGCGATGCCGTGGATGGCGATTACGGCGTCGGCGGCTTTGGCGGATTGCAGGAACTGCCGGGGCTCAACAAGCCGGTGATCTGCGCCGTAAATGGCATCTGCTGCGGCGGCGGGCTGGAACTTGCGCTCTCCTGCGATCTGATCCTCGCGAGCACCACCGCCACCTTCGCCCTGCCGGAAATCCGCTCCGGCACCGTGGCGGATGCGGCCTCCGTGAAACTGCCCAGACGCATTCCCTACCACGTGGCGATGGACCTGCTCCTCACGGGCCGCTGGTTCGACGCCGAAGAAGCCCTGCGCTGGGGCCTGCTGCGCGAGGTCTGCGCGCCGGACGCCCTGCTCGAAACAACATGGGAGCTCGCGCGCCTTCTTGAAAGCGGCCCCCCGCTGGTGATGGCCGCCATCAAGGAAATCGTACGCGAGGCGGAGGACATGAAGTTCCAAGACGCGATGAACCGGATCACCAAGAGCCAGTTTTCAACTGTCGAACGGCTCTACACCTCCGAAGATCAACGCGAGGGCGCCCGCGCCTTCGCCGAGAAACGCGCGCCCGTTTGGAAAGGGCGCTGATTCTCCTTCCTCTCGCCTTAAATACCTCGGGGGTGCGGGGGCAGAGCCCCCGCTCCGGTCTGGCGCGCAGCGCCAGAGACGTCATGCCTCCGGCGGGGATATTTTTGCCAAGATGAAAGGCTTAGCGGCGCAGACGCAGAAGGGGGAGCCCGGTTTCCGGATGCGCGGCCTTTGCGATTTCTGTGAAGCCATTGGCTTCGTAGAAGCGGCGCGCTGGGGTGTTTTCGGCAAAGACCTCGGCTTCGAGGTTGGCCGTTTGATCTGCAGCCCAGGCCAGGAGCGCGGTGCCGATGCCGTTGCGCTGGCTGTCCGGGTGAATGAAGAGCCCGGCGATCTCATTTCCGTTCAGGCTCAGAAACCCTACAGGCGCACCGAGGTGGCCGATCACGCGGGTGTCGGTTTGGGGCAGGTAGGTTTGGGCAAGGTTGCCCACCTCGGCTTCGATGAAGCTTTCGGGCAGGGCCGGCGACGCGTTGCGTAGCGCCGCCGCGTAGAGCGCCTGAAGGGCGGCCACATCCTGTGGCAGCCAGGCGCGGGGCGGGCGGGCCGATGGGGGCATCCGCCCGCCGCCTTGGCTCACAGGTTCGGGTAGAGTGGGAAGGCCTTGCAGAGCTCGGCCACCTTGGCGCGCACGGCGGCTTCCACCTCGGCGTTGCCGTCTTCGCCATTGGCGGCGAGCCCGTCCACGACTTCCACGATCCAATCCGCGATCTGTCGGAATTCGACCTCGGTGAAGCCGCGCGTGGTGCCCGCAGGCGTGCCAAGGCGGATGCCCGAGGTGACCATCGGCTTTTCCGGATCAAAGGGGATGCCGTTCTTGTTGCAGGTGATATGGGCACGGCCAAGGGCCTTCTCGGTGGCGTTGCCCCTCACGCCTTTGGGGCGCAAGTCCACGAGCATCACATGGGTGTCGGTGCCACCGGTGACCATGTCGAGCCCGCCTTTCATGAGCTGGTCGGCCAGCGCCACGGCGTTCTTGCGCACCTGCTGCTGGTAGGTCTTGAACTCGGGCCGCAGGGCCTCGCCGAAGGCCACGGCCTTCGCGGCGATCACATGCATCAGCGGGCCGCCCTGGATGCCGGGGAAGATCGCGGAGTTGACCTTCTTCGCAATCGTCTCGTCGTTGGTCAGGATCATGCCGCCGCGCGGGCCACGGAGCGTTTTATGCGTCGTGGTGGTGGCCACATCGGCGTAGGGGAAGGGCGAGGGGTGCTCGCCCGCGGCCACGAGGCCGGCGAAATGGGCCATGTCCACCATCAGGAAGGCGCCCACGCTGTCGGCGATCTCGCGAAATTTCGCGAAATCGATCTGGCGCGGGATGGCGGAGCCACCGGCGATGATCAGCTTGGGCTGATGCTTGGTGGCCAGCTCCTGCACCTGAAAATAATCCAGCAGGCTGTCCTGCTGGCGCACGCCGTATTGCACGGCGTTGAACCACTTGCCGGACTGGTTGGGCTTGGCGCCATGGGTCAGGTGGCCGCCGGCGTCCAGCGACATGCCGAGGATGGTGTCGCCCGGCTGCAGCAGCGCGGTGAAGACGCCCTGGTTGGCCTGAGAGCCGGAGTTCGGCTGCACGTTGGCGAAGTCGCAACCAAAGAGCTGCTTGGCGCGGTCGATGGCCAGATCCTCGGCCACGTCCACATATTGGCAGCCGCCGTAGTAGCGACGCCCCGGGTAGCCTTCGGCGTATTTGTTCGTCATCACCGAGCCTTGGGCTTCCATGACGGCGGCGGAGACGATGTTTTCCGAGGCGATCAGCTCGATCTCGTCGCGCTGGCGGCCAAGCTCGTTCTTAATCGAGCCGAAAAGCTCGGGATCGCGGGTTGCGAGGGATTCGGTGAAAAAGCCGCTGTCGCGCAGTGCGTCGGTCATGGAGATCTCCCAGGGGGCAAAGAGTTTGGCGCTATGTAACGAAACTTCGCCAGCCGCAAAAGCCCGGAAAACGACGCACGCGCCGGGCCGGGCGGCATGGCCGCGCCCAAAAGCGCGGGATCGGCCCCCGGCGCAGCGCATCGGGGCCTTGTGTTTCCTTTCGGAGACCGCAAACTTGGGCGCGCAACCACGGGGACAGCCATGATAAAGACGCCGAAGATCTGCTTCACCGCCAGCCAGGGCGACATGGCGCAGGCGGCGCTTCAGACCTTCACGGAGCGATTCGGCTCGGTTTCGGCGTCGGAGGCCGATGTGATTGTGGCGCTGGGCGGAGATGGGTTCATGCTGCAGACGCTGCACGCCACGCAGGCGCTCGATGTGCCGGTCTACGGGATGAACTGCGGCACCGTGGGCTTCCTGATGAATGAATACCGTGAGGACGATCTGCCCGCGCGGCTTTCGGAAGCCGCAGAAGAGGTGATCAACCCGCTCTCCATGCGCGCCGAAACCCGCGATGGCAGCGTGCACCGGGCGCTGGCGATCAACGAGGTCTCGCTGCTGCGCGCGGGCCCGCAGGCCGCGAAGCTGCGGCTGACTGTGGATGGCCGCGTGCGGCTGGAGGAGCTCGTTTGCGATGGGGCGATGCTGAGCACGCCTGCGGGCTCCACCGCCTACAACTACTCCGCCCACGGCCCGATCTTGCCCATCGGCTCCGATGTGCTGGCGCTCACCGCCGTGGCCGCCTTCCGCCCCCGCCGTTGGCGCGGCGCGCTGCTGCGCAACACCGCTACCGTGCGCTTCGAGGTGCTGGAGCCGGACAAGCGTCCGGTGATGGCCGATGCCGACAGCCGCTGGGTGGAAAACGTGCTGGCGGTGGAAATCCGCTCGGAACCGGAGATCCGCCACCGCATATTGTTTGATCCCGGTCACGGGCTGGAGGAGCGGCTGCTGAGCGAGCAGTTCGTTTAAGAAGGCCCGCAATGCGGACGCAGCCGACCTTGCATCCGGTTAAGTCGATGACCGCTTTAAGCTTGAACACCAAAATCGACGCTACTTGGCGGTTCCATAGGACTGCCGATTATTAAGATGATAGATAGCAATTTAGTTTCTGTTGCGTGCATCGGTCAGAACGGGCTCTCCCGAGATCTTCATTTAGCGATCCGCAAAGGCCAGCTACCGGAAACAACTGCTTTCGATGCGTGGGGTGCGAACTCATCAGAAGCAGGATAAAGTTGACGTTGAACAGAGGCGCACTTCTTGCGCCGATCTCAAGAACCTGCGACCACCATCCAATGAATGATTTCGTAGAGCAACTTGCTGCAATTATTGGTAAGCCATCAACACAAAGACCGTTTGTCTGCGATGGATTTCCGTCGAGTTGCCCGGTGTGGATCGTAGGATATAATGCCGCTACTTCCGGTGGTGACTGGTGGCGGTTTTGGTCTTCGGAGAATGGTTTTGACCTTGCTTCTTGGCGCAGTGAATACGACGCTGAGCGAAAGGGGCGCGGCAAGGGCCCTTCGGCTACTCGCCTTCGCATCGATCGTGTTAAAGTCGCGATACCAGACATACTGGAAACCAATATTTTCGCTACTCCATCAACCAGAATGGAGAATATGCCATCGAGCAAAACAGAAGCATTCGATCTGTTGTTGGCAACCTTTAAACCGAAGACAATAATCGCACACGGCGTGCCTGCAGCAAACCATCTCGCAGGCTGGTTCGGTGGAGAGTTGATAGTGTGTCCTCACTTCTCACGGGCAGGGTATGCGACGATTGATGAGATCATAGCGAGAGTTCAAGAGGAGTAGTTCTGGTTTCTGAGCGGGCTGAATGTAACAACGGCGCTTACCGTAAGATGGGCTCGAACCGGACCTTCGCCGCACGCGAAACGAACTGCAGCATTCGGTTCAGTGAAGCGGCTTCGCCACATACGCGGCGATGCCTCCCGCACTCAACGCTTGTCCGCAATGTTTGGCCCCGCCAAAAGCCGGAGGGGCCAGACACTTACTTGCGCATCACCTATTTCGACGGAAACCCAATCGCGGCCAGCGCGCCCTTGATTTCGTCCAGAATGGCCGGATCGTCGATCGTGGCGGGCATCTTGAACTCTTTGCCGTCGGCGATCGAGACCATGGTGCCGCGCAGGATCTTGCCCGAGCGCGTCTTGGGCAGACGGTCCACCACAGTGGCGAGTTTGAAGGCGGCCACGGGGCCGATCTTCTCGCGCACGAGCTTCACCACTTCGGCCTCCACCTCGGCCGGGGCTTTGGTGGTGCCTGCATTCAAGCAGAGGAAGCCCAGCGGTAGCTGGCCCTTGAGCTGGTCCGTCACGCCGATCACGGCGCATTCGGCCACGTCAGGGTGGCTGGCCAGAACCTCTTCCATCGCGCCGGTGGAGAGCCGGTGCCCGGCGACGTTGATCACGTCATCGGTGCGGGCCATGATGTAGAGGTAGCCGTCCTCATCGATGTAGCCGGCATCGCCGGTCTCGTAGTAGCCGGGGAAGTTGTTGAGGTAGCTCTTGCGGTAGCGCTCTTCGGCGTTCCAGAGGTTGGGGAGCGTGCCCGGTGGTAGCGGCAGCTTGATCGTGATCGCGCCCAATTCGCCTGCAGGCAAAGGCTTTCCGGCCTCGTCCAGAATGGCGAATTCATAGCCCGGCACCGGCACGGAAGGCGAGCCGAGTTTGACGGGCAGTTCCTCGATCCCCAGCGGGTTGCAGAGCGCGGGCCAGCCGAGCTCGGTTTGCCACCAGTGGTCGATCACCGGCACGCCAAGCTGGTTCTGCGCCCAGACGATGGTGTCCGGGTCGGCGCGCTCGCCCGCGAGGAAGAGCGCTTTCAGGCCCGAGAGATCGTATTTCTTCACGAAGTCCCCTGCGGGATCCTCCCGCTTGATCGCGCGGAAGGCGGTGGGGGCGGTGAAGAAGGTGCGGACGTTGTATTCCTCGATGATGCGCCAGAACGTGCCCGCATCGGGGGTGCCGATGGGTTTGCCCTCAAAGACGATGGTGCTGTTGCCATGCACCAGCGGCGCGTAGCAGATGTAGCTGTGGCCCACGACCCAGCCCACATCGGACGCCGCCCAGAAGACCTCGCCCGGCTCCACGTTGTAGAGGTTGCTCATCGACCAGTTCAGCGCCACGAGCTGGCCCGCCGTCTGGCGGATCACGCCCTTGGGCTGGCCGGTGGTGCCGGAGGTGTAGAGGATGTAGCTCGGGTGGTTGCCCGCCACGGGCACGCATTCCGCCGGCTCAACGCCGTATTGGAAGGCGTGCCAATCCACATCCCGGCCCGCTTCCAGATGGGCCACCTCTTGCTCTCGTTGCAGGATCACGCAGAAGTCGGGTTTATGCGTGGCTGCGTCGATGGCGCCATCCAGAAGGGGTTTGTAATGCACCACGCGGCCCGGCTCGATGCCGCAGGAGGCCGCGATGATGCATTTGGGTTGGGCGTCGTCGATGCGCACGGCCAGCTCGTTGGCCGCAAAACCGCCGAAGACGACCGAATGCACGGCCCCGATGCGGCCACAGGCGAGCATCGCCTCCAGCGCTTCGGGGACCATGGGCATGTAGATCACCACGCGATCGCCCTTTTCCACGCCCTTGGCGCGCAGGGCACCGGCGAGGCTCGCCACACGCTCTTTCAGCTCGGCAAAGCTGATCGTGTGTTTGGTGTGGGTGACGGGGCTGTCGTAGATGATGGCCGTCTGATCGCCGCGACCGGCCTCCACGTGGCGATCCACTGCGTTATAGCAGGTGTTCACCTCGGCGTCGGAGAACCATTCGTAGAGGGGGGCGTTCGCGCTGAACAGGGCCTTGCTGGGTTTCTTGAACCACGAAATCTCCTCCGCGGCCTTCATCCAGAAGGCTTCGGGATCGGATTTCCATTGGTCATAGGTGCTCTGGTAACTCACGGCAGGCTCCTCTTCCTTCCGCTAAAGCTCTCGCAATCTGTGTAGCCTGCGGGCTTTCGTAAGGGCAAGCCTGCACCCTGCGCCGGTTTGACACTGCTAGCGCTAACCGGTGGTAAATCCGTTTACAGTCTTCCGCAGCGCGGCGTCAAATTCCTGTAAAGTCAGGGAAAATGCGCCGCGCTGCGGAAACGTTCAGGTGTAAATCAGCTGTAATGCGTCACCGGGGTGCCGGCCACGGCGGACATGTTCAGGAGGCCACGGGCGGTGATCGAGGAGGTCACGATATGGGCCTTGTTGCCCATGCCCATCAGGATCGGCCCCACCTCGAGCCCGTTGCCCTTCATCTTCAGGATGTTGCGCACGGCAGAGGCCGCATCGGTGGAGGTGAACACCAGCACGTTGGCTGCGCCTTCAAAACGGCTGCCCGGCAGAACGCGATCCCGCAGACCCTGATCCAGCGCGTTGTCCACATGCATTTCGCCCTCGTAGAGGAAATCGCGCGGTTCACTGTCGAGGATCTCCAACGCGGCGCGGGCGAGCGTGCCGGAGGTGCAGGCGTGATTGCCGAATTGCGAGTAGGAGCAGAGCGCGATTTTCGGCTCCACCCCGAAGCGGCGCACATGGCGGGCCGCGCCGATCACGTTTTCGGCGATCTGGGCGGGCGTCGGCTCGGTGTGGACATGGGTGTCGGCAATGAAGAGCGGGCCGTCTTCTAGGATCATCAAGGAAAGCGCCCCGACGGGATGCAGGCTCTCGGTGCCCAGCACCTGCGTGATGTAGTTCAGGTGCCATTGATACTGGCCGAAAGTGCCGCAGATCAGGCTGTCGGCCTCGCCACGCTGCACGGCCACCGCGCCGATGGCGGTGGTGTTGGTGCGCATGATCGCCTTGGCGAGATCGGGCGTCACGCCGCGCCGCGCCATGATGGAATGGTAGGTCTCCCAGTATTCGCGGTAGCGGTGATCCTGCTCCGGGTTCACCAGATCGAAATCCCGGCCCGGGCGGATCGAAAGCCCCGCGCGCTCCAGCCGGGTTTCCACCACTTCCGGGCGGCCGATGAGGATTGGCTTGTCGGTGGTTTCTTCCAGCATGGCGGAGGCTGCGCGCAGCACGCGCTCGTCCTCGCCTTCCGCGAAGATGATCTTGCGCTCGGCCTGGCTGGCGGCCTCGAAAACCGGGCGCATGATGAGCGCGGATTTGAACACCGAGGCATCGAGTTTGCGCTTGTAGGCCTTCACATCCGCAAGCGGGCGCGTGGCGACGCCGCTTTCCATCGCCGCCGTGGCGACGGCGGTGGCGACAACGCCCATCAGGCGCGGGTCAAACGGTTTGGGGATCAGGTAATCCTCGCCGAAGGTGAGCTGCTCGCCCTGATAGGCGGCGGCGGCCTCGGCCGAGGTGGTGGCGCGGGCCAGTTCGGCGATGCCCTCCACGCAGGCGATCTTCATGTCGTCGTTGATCTCCGTCGCGCCCACATCGAGCGCGCCCCGGAAGATGAACGGGAAGCAGAGCACGTTGTTGACTTGGTTCGGATAGTCCGAACGCCCCGTGGCGATGATCGCGTCGGGCTTGGCCTCGCGCGCGGCTTCCGGAGAGATTTCCGGCGTCGGGTTGGCCAGCGCGAAGATGATCGGCTTTTCGGCCATCTTCGCCGCCATCTCGGGCTTCAGCACGCCGGGGCCGGAGAGGCCGAGGAACAGATCCGCGCCCTCGATCACCTGATCGAGCGTGCGCAGATCGGTGGCTTGGGCGTATTCCGCCTTCTGCGGTGTCATCTCTTCCGCGCGGCCCTCATGCACAACGCCCGCGATGTCCACCAGCCAGACGTTCTCGCGCTTCACGCCGAGCTTGAGCAGCATGTTCAGGCAGGCGATGCCCGCCGCGCCGCCACCGGTGGAGACAACCTTGATGTCTTCGAATTTCTTGCCCGCCACGCGCAGCGCGTTCAGCGCCGCCGCGCCAACGACAATGGCGGTGCCGTGCTGATCGTCGTGGAACACCGGGATGTTCATCCGCTCGCGGCAGATCTTTTCCACGATGAAGCAATCCGGCGCCTTGATGTCTTCAAGGTTGATCGCGCCGAAGGTCGGCTCCAGCGCGCAGACGATGTCGGCCAGTTTCTCCGGATCTTTCTCGTCCAGCTCGATGTCGAAACAGTCGATGTTGGCGAATTTCTTGAACAGGACGGCCTTGCCCTCCATCACCGGCTTGGAGGCCAGCGCGCCGATGTTGCCCAGCCCCAGAACGGCCGTGCCGTTTGAGACGACTGCCACGAGATTGCCGCGCGCGGTGTAGCGGGAGGCGTCCGCTGGGTTCTGGCTGATTTCGACGCAGGCCTCGGCCACACCGGGCGAATAGGCGCGGGAGAGGTCGCGCCCGTTGGCGAGCGGCTTGGTGGCCCGGATCTCGAGTTTCCCCGGTTTCGGGAACTCGTGATAAAACAGGGAAGGGCTTTGGGGTTTGTCTGTCGGTGCGTCGCTCACGTGGGTCTCCCGGGCCAAGGAAAGGGTAGTTTAGCTTTAAACTAACTTCTGTCCGGCGATAGCCGGTCGTTGCCACTACGTCAACACGACATCCGCCCGCAGGCAAGCGCGCTGTTTGCGGCGGGCAGGCTTCCGCCCGAAAGGTCTGTGGAAGGGAGTGGATTTGCGAGGCAACTCCAATAGACTGCTTGCATCCGCGCCCGTTGAGGGGCAAGAAAACTGACCAACAAGTCAAATAAAACCCAAGCCGGGGGGAGGGCCTGATGCCTTTGCTGGAAGCCGCGATCGCGGTGCGTGAAAAAGCCTATGCGCCCTATTCCAACTTCAAGGTAGGCGCGGCGATCCGCGGGGCGGATGGCAAGATCTATACCGGGTGCAACGTGGAAAACGTGGCCTATCCGGAAGGCACCTGCGCCGAGGCTGGGGCGATCGCGCTGATGGTCGCGAGCGGCGAGACCCGGCTCACCGAGGCGCTGGTCATTGCCGACAGCCCGCTCCCGGTGAGCCCCTGCGGTGGGTGCCGCCAGAAGCTCGCAGAGTTCGGCACGGCGGATGTGAAGATCACCATGACAACGCTCGACGGCAACGCCCGCACGATGACTCTGGCCGAGCTTCTGCCCGGAGCCTTCGGGCAGGGCCATATGGACAAGGGCTGAAATGGACGCGCGGGCGATCATCGCCAAAGTGCGCACCGGCGAAACGCCGGGCGAGGCCGAACTGCAGTGGTTCGCGGAAGGGCTCTCGGACGGCGGCGTGTCGGATGCGCAGGCCGGGGCCTTCGCCATGGCGGTGCTGCTGAACGGGCTGAGCGAGCCAGGCCGCGTGGCCCTCACCAAATCCATGCGCGACAGCGGCGATGTGCTGGGCTGGGATCTGCCCGGTCCGGTGCTGGACAAACATTCCACCGGTGGTGTGGGCGATTGCGTTTCGCTTCTGCTCGCGCCCGCGCTGGCGGCGGCGGGGGCCTATGTGCCGATGATCTCGGGCCGGGGGCTTGGGCACACGGGCGGCACGCTCGACAAACTCGAAGCCATCCCGGGCCTGAACACGCAGGTGGATACGGCCCGTCTGCGGCGGATCGTGGAAAGCACCGGCTGCGCCATCGTCAGCGCTTCGGCCCGCATTGCCCCCGCCGACAAGCGGCTCTACGCGATCCGCGATGTGACGGCGACGGTGGAAAGCGTCGATCTGATCACCGCCTCGATCCTCTCCAAGAAGCTGGCCGCCGGGCTCGATGCGCTGGTGCTGGACGTGAAATGCGGCTCCGGCGCGTTCATGAAGACGCCTGAGGAGGCCATCGCGCTGGCCGATGTGCTGGTGCGCACCGCCAATGGTGCGGGCTGCCCGACGCGCGCGCTGGTGACCGATATGAACCAGCCCTGCGCCCAGACGCTGGGCAATGCGCTTGAGGTGATGGAGGTCATGGCGCTGCTGACGGGCGATGCCGTGAACCCGCTCCTGACCGATCTCACCATCGCCCTTGGCGGCGAACTGCTGGCGCTCGGCGGTGTCGCGGCGGACACCACGACGGGGCAGGCCGCCATAACGGACGCACTGGAAAGCGGCGCGGCGGCGGAGCGCTTCGGGCGGATGATTTCCGATTTGGGCGGGCCGGGCGATTTCGTGGAGCATTGGCGCGACCGCCTTCCGGCTGCACCTGTAGTGGTAGACGTGATGGCGCAGGAGGCCGGGCGGCTGGCGGCCATCGACGGCGAAGCGCTGGGGCAGGTGGTTGTCCATCTCGGCGGCGGGCGGTTGCGGCAGGAGGATCGCATCGATCCCGCTGTCGGTTTGAGCCATATGCTGCGGCTGGGCGAGGCGGTGGACGCTCATGTGCCGCTCTGCCGGATCCACGCCAAATCGATGAGCGATGCCGAGCAGGCCGCGCTCGCCGTGCGGGCGGCCTGCACCATCGCGGAGGCCGCGCCCGCGCCGGCTCCGCTTGTTCTCAGGAGGCTTGGCTGATGGCGCGCGCGTTCCTTGTTGTGCTCGATTCCGTTGGCTGCGGCGGCGCGCCGGATGCCGCGGATTTCGGCGATGCGGGCAGCAACACGCTTGCACATATCGCACAATCCTGCGCACGCGGCGCAGCGGAAGAAGGCCGTTCTGGCCCGCTGCACTTGCCAAATCTTGATAATTTGGGCCTCGGCGCTGCGATCCGGCTGGCCTCGGGTGCAGAAACACCTGGCCTCACCGCCACACCGCGCGGGCTCTGGGGCGCGGGCACCGAAATCTCGCCGGGCAAGGACACGCCTTCGGGCCATTGGGAGCTCGCCGGCCTGCCGGTGCCGTGGGACTGGCACTACTTCCCCGACACCGCGCCAAGCTTCCCGCCGGATCTGGTGAAGGCCGTTTGCAAGGCGGCCGGAACAGACGGCATCCTCGGAAATCGCCATGCCTCGGGCACCGTGGTGATCGCGGAGGAGGGCGCGCGCCATGTCGAGACGGGCTGGCCCATCTGCTACACCTCGGCGGATAGCGTCTTCCAGATCGCGGCCCATGAGGAGCATTTCGGGCTCGCGCGCCTGCTGCAGCTTTGCAAGGATCTCGCCCCGATGCTGCACGAGATGAAAGTGGGCCGCGTCATCGCGCGCCCCTTCGTGGGCGATGCGCAAAACGGCTTTACCCGCACCACCAACCGCAAGGATTTCGCCATCCTGCCGCCCGCCGACACGCTTTGTGATCGCGCGCAGAAGGCGGGGCGGAAGGTCCATGCGGTGGGCAAGATCGGCGACATCTTCTCGATGCGCGGCATCGATGATGTGCGCAAGGGCAGCGATGCGGAGCTGATGGAGCACCTGCTCGAAGTGATGGATCTGGCCGAAGAGGGCAGCTTCACCTTCGCCAATTTCGTTGAGTTCGACAGCCTCTATGGCCACCGCCGCGATGTGGCGGGCTATGCCCGCGCGCTGGAGTGGTTCGACGCTCAGGTGCCGGGTCTGCTGGCCCGCCTGCGCGAAAGCGATCTGATGATTTTCACCGCCGATCACGGCAACGATCCCACATGGCGCGGCACCGATCACACGCGCGAACGCGTGCCGGTGCTGGGCGCGGGCGTGGGCGAAAAAGCGATCGGGCAGGTGGGCTTTGCCGATGTGGCGGCCTCCATCGCCGATCATCTGGGCATACCGGCACAGGACATACCGGCGCAGGGGCCGGGAAGGAGTTTTCTATGAGCGTTTCGGATCTGCCGAAGGTCGAGCTTCACCTGCATATCGAGGGCGCGGCACCGCCAGCCTTCATCAAGGGGCTGGCGCAGGAGAAGGGCGTGAACCTGACGGGCGTCTTTGATGAGCGCGGCCATTATGCGTTTTCCGATTTCTGGCATTTCCTCAAAGTCTACGAGGCCGCCACCGAGGTGCTGAAAACGCCCGAAGATTTCGGCCGCCTCACCCGCGCCGTGCTGGAGGAAAGTGCCGCCAACGGGGTGATTTACACCGAGGCTTTCATCTCGCCCGATTTCTGCGGTGGCGGCGATCTGGGCGCGTGGCGCGAATATGTCCACGCCATCGAGGAGGCCGCAAAGGCGGCCGAGGCGGCGGATGGCATTATCCTGAAAGGCATCGTCACCCCGGTGCGCCATTTCGGCCCCGAAAAGGCGAAGAAAAGCGCGCGCTGCGCGGCGGAGACCGTGGGCAGCTTCATCACTGGCCTTGGCATGGGCGGCGATGAGAAGGCGGGGAAACCGGGCGATTTCGCCTATGCGTTCGACATGGCGCGCGAGGCTGGCTTGCGGCTCACCTGCCATGCGGGCGAGTGGGGCGGGCCGGAGAGCGTCCGGCAGGCGCTGGATGATCTGAAGGTCGAACGCATCGGTCACGGCGTGCGCGCTATCGAGGATCCGGCTCTCGTGGAACGGCTCGCCGAGGATGGCATCGTGCTGGAGGTGTGCCCCGGCTCAAACGTGGCGCTGGGGCTTTACAAAAAGTGGCAGGATCACCCCATAGAGCGGCTGCGGGCAGCCGGGGTGAAGGTCACCGTCTCCACCGATGATCCGCCCTTCTTCCACACCACGATGAAACATGAATATGATCGCCTGGCCGATACCTTCGGCTGGGATGACGGCAGTTTCGCCGAGATCAACCTGACCGCCGCCCGCGCGGCCTTCTGTGATGAAGAGACCCGCGCCGCCCTGATCAAACGCCTGGAGGCCGCACATGACTGACCATCTCACCGTTGTCGACCACCCGCTGGTGCAGCACAAACTGAGCCACATGCGCGAGGTGAGCGCCTCGTCGAGCAAGTTCCGCCGCCTGCTGCGCGAGATCAGCCAGCTCCTGGCCTATGAGATCACCCGCGAGATGGAGATGACAACGAAGCGCATCGACACGCCCCTGCAGGAGATGGACGCCCCTGTGATCGCCGGTAAGAAGCTTGCGCTGATCTCGATCCTGCGGGCGGGCAACGGTCTGATGGATGGCATCCTGGAGTTGATCCCCTCCGCCCGCGTGGGCTTCGTGGGGCTCTACCGCGACGAGGAAACGCTGCAGCCGGTGCAATACTATTTCAAGGTGCCCGATAGCCTTGAGGATCGGCTCGTGATCGCGGTCGATCCGATGCTGGCCACGGGCAATTCCTCGGTGGCGGCGATTGATCTGCTGAAGAAGGCCGGGGCCAACAACATCCGCTTCCTTTGCCTGCTCGCCGCGCCCGAAGGCGTTGCCCGGATGAAAGAGGCGCACCCGGATGTGCCGATTGTCACGGCCGCGCTGGATGAGCGTCTGAACGAACATGGTTACATCGTTCCCGGCCTAGGGGATGCGGGCGACCGGATGTTCGGCACAAAATAAACCCCTGATTCGGAGACAGTGGGTTTACAGATTCGGCAATATCCTGCATCCTCCCACTATATTTTGTGGGGGGCAGCGATGCGAGCAGTAAGAACCGCCGCCCTCGGACTGGCAGTGGTTTTGGCGAGCGCCACTCTCGCCCCGGCCCAGTCTCTGAGGGATTCCACCGGGCCTGCCGAATTTCCGCCGGCAAGCTACAAAGGCAGCCAATACGTTGACAGCAACGGGTGCGTGTTCGTGCGCGCAGGGGTTGGCGACGCCGTGACATGGGTGCCGCGCGTCTCGCGCGATCGGCGCATGGTCTGCGGCGCGAAGCCGACATTCGCCGCGACGCAGACAGCGCCATTGCCGGTGATCAAGGATCCGCCCGCCAGCACCACGAGCACGGCCACCGCCGCGCCGACGCCCAAACCCGCCCCGACGCCCGCGCCGAAACCGGCCGCGCCCGCGGTGGCGACGGCCCCGGCGAAAGTCGCGCCGCAGCCCGCGCCGAAATCGGCCACCACGACAACGCGCAAGGCCAGCGAAGAATGCCCCGGCGCGTCGGTGCTGTCGCGGCAGTATATCGGCGATGGCAGCCGCTACGAGGTGCGCTGCGGCCCGCAGAAGGACCACCCCGGCAGCTATGGTGTCGGCCCGCGCGTGGCCCCGGCCTCGCCGGTCTCGCCGCAATCTCGGGTGATCCGCCCGGCCGCGCCGCAACTGCCCGAGGGCTATAAGCCCGCGTGGGAGGATGATCGGCTCAACCCCTATCGCTCCCGTCGCACCGCGCAGGGCGAGGCGCAGATGCGCCTTGTCTGGACGGACACCGTGCCGCGCAGGCTGGTGGAAGTGGAAGCCGGGCAGGATCTGGAGCTGAAGCAGGCGCAGATCAAGTTCCGCAAGGAAAACCCGCAGTTTGCCCGCGCCAAGGCGCCGAAACCGTCCGCCGTTGCCAAGAGCAGCCCCGCCGCGCAGCCCGCCAAGGCGCGTTGGGTGCAAGTGGGGGCCTACCGGGATCCGGGCAATGCCAAGGCCAGCGCCAAGCGGCTGCAGCAGCTGGGGCTGCCGGTGCGCTACGGCAAGTACAACAGCAAAGGCTCCGAGATCAAACTGGTGCTGGCCGGGCCGTTCAGCAGCCAGCAAGAGCTCTCCCGCGCCATGCAGAAAGCACGGGCTGCGGGGTTTAAGGATGCGGTCTACCGCAAATAGTTAGGCAGGCGAAGAAGAGAGGGGGCCTCGGGTGCAAACTGGCACGCGGGGCCCTCTCCGCTATTTGGCCGCTTTTTGGGCTGCTTGGTTCGGATACAAAAAAGAGGGGGCGCAGCCCCCGCCGGGCCTACGGCCCGACTCCCCCGGGATAGTTTTGCCAAGATGAAGGTCAGAGGTCGTCCTCGAAGGGATCCCATTCGTCGGAGACTTCGGGCAGCGCCTCGGCGGCAACTTCGGCGGCGATCTCCTGCGCGGTGCGGATGTCGGAGATGCGCGCCTGCGGGAAGGCGGCGAGCACGGCCTGCACCATCGGGTGTGTTTTGGCCTCTTCCTCCAGTTTCAGGCGTTCGGCGTCGCGGTCTTCGGCGATGGTGCGCCCGCCGCCTGCGTTTTCGACGATCACGGCCCAGCGGGCGCCCGTCCAGCTTTGCAGCTTGCTGCCAAGGCGTTGGGCGAGATCGGCGGGGGCTTCGGGCGTGGGCTGGAAGGTGATCCGGCCCGGGCTGTAGGAGATCAGGCGCAGGGTGGTTTCGATTTCCACCAGCAGTTTCACGTCGCGGTGGCGGCGGATCAGTTCGAGCACCTGCGGGAAGCGGGCATAGCGGGCCAGCGCATCTTCGGGCTGGGCCGCGACGGCCAGCGCAGCGCGGGGGCCGCTGCCGCCGGACACGGGCGCGGCGGGGCCGCGGGCCTGCGGGGCGTGGCCGCCATTGCCGCCGGGTGCCGTGGGCTGGCCGCCGTTGGGCGGGGGCGGCGGGGTGTCTTGCAGTTTGCGGATAAGATCTTCGGGGCTGGGCAGTTCGGCCACATGGGTGAGGCGGATCACGGCCATTTCGGCGGCCATCATCGCATTGGGGGCCATGGCGACCTCTTCCAGCGCTTTCAGCAACATCTGCCACATGCGGGTGAGCACGCGCATCGGCAGGGCTTCGGCCATGGCCTGACCCCGGGCGCGTTCGTCGGGCGAAACGGTGGGATCTTCCACCGCCTCGGGCGTGATCTTGATCACCGAAATCCAGTGGGTGATTTCCGCCAGATCGCGCAGCACGGCCATGGGATCCGCCCCATCGGCATATTGCGCGGCCAGTTCCTGCAGGGCTGCGCCGGCATCGCCCTTCATCACCATGTCAAACAGATCGAGAACCCGGCCGCGATCCGCGAGCCCCAGCATGGCGCGGACCTGATCGGCGGTGGTTTCGCCCGCGCCATGGGCGATGGCCTGATCCAGAAGACTCATCGCGTCGCGCACGGAGCCTTCGGCGGCGCGGGTGATCAGCGCCAGCGCGTCCTCCGCGATCTGGGCGTTTTCCTTGCCGGCGATGCTTTGCAGGTGGGCGATCATCACCTCGGGCTCGATCCGGCGCAGATCGAAGCGCTGGCAGCGCGACAGCACCGTGACGGGCACCTTGCGGATCTCGGTGGTGGCGAAGATGAATTTGACGTGGGCGGGCGGCTCCTCCAGCGTTTTCAACAGCGCGTTGAAGGCGCTGTTGGAGAGCATGTGCACCTCGTCGATGATGTAGATCTTGTAGCGGGCCGAGGCCGCGCGGTAGTGCACCGAATCGATGATCTCGCGGATGTCGCCGACGCCGGTGCGGGAGGCGGCGTCCATCTCCATCACGTCCACGTGGCGGCCCTCGGCGATGGCCACGCAATGCTCGCAGACACCGCAAGGCTCGGTGGTGGGGCCGCCTGTGCCATCGGGGCCGATGCAATTCATCCCCTTGGAGATAATGCGCGCGGTGGTGGTTTTGCCGGTGCCACGGATGCCCGTCATGATGAAGGCCTGTGCGATGCGATCGGCCGCGAAGGCGTTCTTCAGGGTGCGCACCATGGCGTCCTGCCCGATCAGGTCGGCGAAGGTGGCCGGGCGGTATTTGCGGGCAAGGACCTGGTAGGCGGTCTCTGGTGTGTCGGACATCTGGGCTCCCCGTGGTTGGGGAGACCCTAAATCCGCCGTGCGCGGGCTTCAAGCATGGGCTAGGCTTTCAGGGGTTAAGCGTGCGGAGGGTGTCATGCGTCTGAAAGGGGTGCGCCGGAGCAGCAATATCGAGGATCGCCGCCGGTCCGGCGGCGCGCGGGCGGGCGGGATCGGCGGCATCGGCCTCTTGATTATCCTTGTGATCGGCTATTTCGCCGGTGTCGATGTGACGCCGCTTCTGCAGGGCGGGGGCACGACCCAGGGCCAAAGCTCCGCCCCCTTGAGCGCGGAGGAGCAGGCGGCGGCGGAATTCTCGGCGCGGGTTTTGGCCACGATAGAGGACGTCTGGACGCAGGTGTTTCGCGATCAGCTGGGCGCGCAATACGAGGCCCCAGTCGTGGTGCTGTTCTCTGGTGTAACGGCCAGCCCCTGCGGCAACGCCTCGGGCGCGACGGGGCCGTTCTACTGCCCGCTGGATGAGAAAGCCTATCTGGACACCGATTTCTTCGCCTACATGAACCGCGCGCTCGGCGCCGGTGGCGATTTCGCGGCGGCCTATGTGATCGCTCATGAGGTGGCGCATCATGTGCAGAACGAGCTGGGGATCCTGCCGGAAGTGAACCGGCTGCGACAGCAGGCCAGCCAGGTGCAGGCCAATGCGCTAACCGTGCGGCTGGAGCTGCAGGCCGATTGCCTCGCGGGCGTCTGGGCGCGGGCCGTGGGCGGGCTTCTGGAGCCCGGCGATCTGGATGAGGCACTGAACGCGGCGCGGCGGATCGGGGATGACTACCTGCAGCGGCGGGCCGGGCAGGTGCCCCAGCCGCATACCTTTACCCATGGCACCTCGGCGCAGCGACAGGGCTGGTTTGCGCGGGGCTATGAGGCCGGCGACATTACCGCCTGCGATACGTTTTCGGTCCAAGACCTCTAGGCTTGGATCGGCGCTGGCTTCGCGCTAGGCTTGGGCCGGCCCGGCTGTCGGGGGGCCGCCTGATCCGCGGAAAGCTGCAAGGCACCCGATGACATATGCGAAATCCATTTGGTTTTGCCCGGCCCGAGCCAGCGGATCACAGGGCCCGACACGGGAGAAACCGGATGACCCGATCCCTTGACCAATTGCGCCGCGCCGCGCGCCGTTTGCAGAAAGCCCATGCCGCGGGCGATGCCGATGCCTTGCACCGGCTGCGCCTGCATCCGCCGCGCGCCGACGGACGTGCGCTGAAGCTTGCGGATTTCCTGCATGTGGTGGCGCAGGAAAACGGCTTTGAAAGCTGGCCCAAGCTGAAATTCGCCGCCGATCTGCGGGGCTTTGACCGCGCCGCGAAGGAGCAACGGCTGAAGGTGGCGCTTTACCATGGACAGAATTGGGTGGTGGAGCGGCTTCTGGCCGATACGCCGGATCTGGCGCAGGGGCATTTCGGCCTGCTGGTGGCGCTGCTGGACAGGCCCGCCGTGGAGGCATGGCTCGCGCGGGATCCCGGCGCGGCGGTAGCGCTTTTCGGCCCGCGCCGTCCGATCCTGCACCTGGCCTTCTCGCGCCATATTCACAGCCATCCGGAGCGTGAGGCCGACATGTTGGCGATTGCCGAGATGCTTCTGGCCCACGGCGCGGATGTGAACGACGGCTACCCTTATCAGCCCGGCGACGATCACTTGCTCTCGGCACTCTACGGCGCACTGGGGCATGCCGATAACCTGCCGCTGGCGCGCTGGCTGCTGGCGGAGGGCGCGAATCCGAACGACAATGAGTCGCTCTACCATTCCACCGAGCTTCCCCATGCCGACGGGGTGAAGCTGCTGCTGGCCCATGGTGCGCGCCCGGAAGGCACCAACGCGCTGCTGCGGGCGATGGATTTCAACAGCCATGAGAAGGTGCGCATACTGCTGGAGGCGGGGGCCGATCCGAACGAAGGGGTGCAGCCGCACCCCTCGGGCGAGGCCACGGGTCATGTGGGGGCGCTGCATCAGGCGGCGCGCAGGAATTGCGATGCGGAGATGGCGCGGCTTCTGCTCGCCTATGGGGCGGACCTCGACGCGCGTTGGGAGGGGCGCACGGCTTATGCCTGCGCGCGGATCTATGGCAATCAGCCCGTGGCCGAGGCGCTTGCCGCGGCGGGGGCGGATACAGCGTTGTCTCCGGAAGATGCCGCCATCGCACAGGCCTTGGAGGGGCGCGCGAAGGGACCGGTTCCGGCGGCCGCTGGGTCTGTTCTTTTGGAACTGCTCCACGCGCCCGAGCATGTGCCACTGGCCAAGCGGCTGGTGGACGCAGGTGCGCCGCTGGACGTGACCGATGCGATGGGCCTGCCCCCGGTGCAGATCGCCGGGTGGGAGGGCCTACCGGAGGCGGTGTCGTGGTTGCTTGCGCAAAGCCCCGATCTGGCGGCGGAGATGCGGCGGATGAACCGGTACGGAGGCGATCTGCTGTCCACGATCATTCACGGCTCCGAAAACTGCCCCGCACGTGCTGCGCGCGATCATGTGGCCTGCGCACGGCTGGTGTTGGAGGCCGGCGCGATGCTGCCGCGCCGCGCGCCGGAGTTCGCAGGGGAGCCTGAGATGGCGGCCTTCCTTGCCACATGGGCCGAGGAGCACCCGGAGCAGGTTTCGGAGGGCGGGGTTGTCTGAGCCTTTCGTGATCCGGCAGGTTCCTGCGGGGGCGGGGTGCATCGGCGTTGCGCCCCTGCCGGGGCGCGGCGGGGATCTGGCGGCGGATCTGCGCGCCATTGCCGATTTCGCCCCCGCTTTCGTGATCTCCTGCACCGAAGCGTCCGAGATGGGCAGCGCGCAGGACTTGCCCGCAGGCCTCGCGGCGGCGGGCATCGGCTGGCGTGGGTTCCCGATTGTGGATTTCGGGGTGCCTTCGGCGGACACCAGTTTGGCTTGGCCCGCGTTGAAGGCTGAGGCTTTGGCGGTTTTGGCCAAGGGGGGGCGGGTGCTGGCCCATTGCCACGGCGGGCGCGGGCGCTCGGGCATGGTGGCCTTGGCATTGCTCACAGCTCAAGGTCAGGCGGAGGCCTTTGCCCATTTGCGCCGCCATCACCCGCTGGCGGTGGAGACGGAGGCTCAAAGGCTTTGGGCGGAAAGGGTGCTTCGATGACAGAGGAAAAACCGCGTTGGACCTGGCTCTGGCCTCTGCTCGCGCTTTGGCTGGCGTGCCAGCTTTGGGCGGTGGCGCAGCTTTGGGAGCCGCCGACCGGTGACGGTTTTACGCGCGGGATGAACCGGATCTCCTGGTTCCTCGGTGGGCAGTTTGCGGCCGGGGTGGTGGCGATCTTCTGCTGGCAGGCCGGGCGCGGGGCGGCGACGGGCTGGGCCCGCTGGGCGGCGCGGCTGCTCGCGCTGGTGGCGCTGCTGTGGGTGCTGGGGATTGCCGGGCTGATCGGCTGGGCCTGGATCACCCATCCGGGCCCGTAACAGGCCGCCCATTTGGGGCGGCCTGCCATTGACTGGGTCAGCTCTTGCCGCGCCGATCCCGTTCGCGCATCGCCTCGCGCACGATCTTGCCGAACTGTTTCTCCCGGTGGCGCGATTGCGCGATCGTCTCGCTGTTGCGCCTGTCTTCCGAACGCAGCTTCTGCCAGCGGCGCAGCCGGTCGGCCTCCAATGTGCCTTCGGCAATCGCCGCCTGCACCGCGCAACCGGGCTCGCTTTCGTGCTGGCAGTCGGAAAAGCGACAGCGCTCTGCCATCTCGGCCACGTCGGAGAACACCGCGTCGATGCCCTCCCCGGCGTCCTGCAGGCGCAGGGCGCGCAGGCCGGGCGTGTCGATCAGCCAGCCGCCGTGGCGGGCCTGCAGGAAGCTGCGGCTCGTGGTGGTGTGGCGGCCCTTGGCGTCATCCTCGCGGATGCCGCCGGTGGCCTGCATGTCGCCACAAAGCGCGTTCGCCAGAGTGGATTTGCCCACACCGGAGGAGCCCAGCAGCACCGCCGTCTGGCCCTTGCGCCACCAGTCGGTGAGCGCGGAAACCTGATCGGGCGCGCGGGCGTCCAGCAGCAGCACCGCAAGGCCGGGCATCAGGGCTTCGCCTTGCGCCTGCCAGTCTTCGCGGGCGTCAAGGCTTTCACAGGTGTCGGCCTTGGTGAGCACCAGAACCGGCGTGATGGCGGCCTGCTCGGCCAGCGCGAGGTAGCGCTCCAGCCGCCGGGCGTTGAAATCGGCGTTGCAGCTGGAGGTGATGAACATCACGTCCACATTGGCGGCCAGCAACTGCCGCCGCGCGTCGGTGCCTGCTGCGCGGCGGGCCAACTCGCTCGCGCGCTCCAGCCGGCGCATCACGCGTTGGCTTTCAGGCGCTACAAGAAGCCAATCGCCAACGGCATAATCGCCGGTTTCCTCGGCGCCTGCGAGGCGCAGGCTTGCGGGGCCCTCAAGGCCAAGCGCCTCCAGCCTGTCGCGGTGAACAGCACTCACGCGCATCGGGGCAAGGTTTTCCAGCTCCTCGATGTCGAGTTGCTGCAGAAAAGGGGCCGACCATCCGAGGTCGGCAAGGGTATGAATAAGCATCGCTCTGCCTGACTATTGATCATCAAACGCGACAGGCGCGGCATCACGCGCGCAAGACGCGGGTGGCTCAGGCGATGGGTGGGGCGCGAAAGGCGGTGGCGGCGCTTCTGCGCGGCCTCAGCGGTGCTGACGCGTCAGCGGTTCCCGGCCTGAGCGGGCATCGAAACAGTCATGAACATCCCTTTCTCTAGTGGGTTTCCGATGGGGCGTAAGCAGGTGAGAGGCTGGACAACGACCCAAACGGGACTCGTTACGGCTGCTTCCTTCCGGACCTGACCGGGTTGGCGAGGCGCTTGCCCGCGCCAACCTCTCACGCCCCAGATATGAGGTTTGGCGGCAAAGTGCAAGGGGCGGTTGGATTGGCGTGATTGTTCAATACCGCGTGGCCAGCGCGGGCTAGTTCTGGCGGGCGAGAGTGGCAACAGGCAGGAGCAGAACCATGGAACAGGGAAAGCTGGCGCTAGTGACGGGAGCAAGCCGGGGCATTGGTTCGGGCGTGGCGGAGCGGCTCGCGGCGGAGGGCTACCGGGTGATCCGGGTGGCCCGGCAGGCGGGCAGCGGGCCGGACGATCTGGCCGTCGATCTCACCGCACCCGGCGCGCCTGCCGTCATTGCCGAGCGGCTCTCGCGCATCGGGCAGCCGCTGGATCTGCTGATCCATAATGCCGGGCAGCAGGGGGCGGTGGATCTGGATGCGCCACCGGAGCGTGCTGTCTGGGCGCAGGAAATGGCGCTGAACCTCGCCGCGCCCGTGGCGCTCACCATGGCGCTGCTGCCTGTGATGCGCCGCCCCGGTGGGGTGATCGCCTTCACCACCTCACTGGTTGCGCTCTATGCCAAACCCTCCGCACCGGTTTACTCTGCCAGCAAGGCCGGGCTTGCCGCCTTCGCGCGCGCGGCCCGGCACCAGTTGGAAGGCCGTGGGCTGCAAGTGGTAGAGATCGTGCCGCCGTTGGTGGCAACGGCGATGACGGAAGGGCGTAGGGGAACGATGCATGTGGATGCGGCAGCGCGGCAGATCTGCGCGGGGCTTGCGCGCGGCGACCGCGTGATCGCGCCGGGCAAGGCGCGCGCCGTGCGGCGGTTGCACCGGGTGCTGCCCGGAGCCGTGGAACGGATCCTCGCCCGCACATGAGCACGGGGAGCGATCCGGCGGAGGATCAGGCCAAGGATCAAGCAGGCGATTTCGCCAGTGCGGTGCTTCTGGCCCATGTCGTGCAATGGGCCGGGCGGTATCTGCCGGAGGTCTCCGCCCCGTCTGGCGCTGGCGCGCTGACCGGTGGCAAGGCCGCCGCGGAGACCAAGCGCAGACTGCTGGAGCAGATCGCCGCACAGGCGGGGCTGGGAGCCCTGATCGCGGCTGGCATCGGGTTTGCGCAGGCGCAGTCCGGCGAGCCCTCGGGGCTGTTTGCCGCGCTGACCGCCGCGCCGTCCCCCGCAGTTGCCTTGCAGAAATGGGCGCGGCTGGAGCGCTATTTTCATTCCCGCAACCGCACCCGCATCACGCTTGCAAGCCCAACCCGGGCCGAGGTGGCCCGCTACAGCCTCTCTGGCGATGTGACGCCCGAGGAGACGGCTCTGATCGCCGGGGTGATGGCGGGGCTTCTGGCGGCGAGCGGCGGCGGGGCGGTGCGGCTGGAGATCGGCGGGGCCGAGGTTGCGCTGCCCATCACCTCAGAAAACTGGCGTGGCATCATTCACGGTGACATTGCCGGGTTTGCCCTGACATGGGCGGCGGAGCCCGGGCGGATAGCGGTTCTCACGCCGAACCCGTCTGGAGACGCCGCCTCCCTTGCCGGGCAGCTCGAAGCGCTGCTGGCGAGCGATCTGGCGCGGGGGTGGACGCTGGCGCAGGCGGCCCGCGCGCTTGGGCTTTCGACGCGCTCCCTGCAGCGGGGGCTCGCAGCGGAGGGGCAGGGCTACACCGCCTGCCTGCGCCGCGCCCGCGTCGAGGCCGCCGGGCGGGCACTGGCGGAGACCATGCAGCCGCTGGCCGAGATCGGCTTCTGCGCGGGCTATGCGGATCAGGCGCATTTCCAGCGCGAGTTCAAACGGATGAGCAACATGACGCCAGCGGCCTTCCGGGCCGTGGCGCAGCTTTCGGATCAGGGCAGGAAATAGGCGGGCAGGCCGCGCAGCACGTCGCCGCTTTGCTGGGCGCGGGCCTGTGTCCAGCCGCCCTGCACGAGGAACATCAGGTGATGGGCGCGGCGTTGGGCCTCCTCTGGGCTTAGCCCCAGCCGGGCGCCGTGGTCTGCGACGCGGGCGCGCCAGCTTTCGAAAATCTCTGCCGCCACCTGCCGGAAGCTTTCGTTTTCCGGCCCGTCAAACAGCACCGAGGAGATCGGGCAGCCGCGCCAGTCGGGGTGCAGATCGAAAAGCTTGGCGAGTTTGAAACAGAGCGTGGTGGCCCCGTCGCGGAAATCTACGGCCTCGCGGAAGGCGTCATCCACGATGCCGAGCATCCCGGCCGAGGCCCAGCGGGCGGCCTCCACGGCGAGATCGGCCTTGCCATCGGGAAAGTGGTGATAGAGCGAGCCCTTCGGCACGCCGCTTTCGGCAAGAATCTCGCTCAAGCCGGTGCCATGATAGCCCTTCTGGCGAAACAGCCGCGCGGCGGTTTCGGTGAGGCGGGCTTTGGTGGGGGCGGGGGCTGTCGTCATGGGGTGAGTCTACAGAGGCTAGACCGAGTGGTCTATACCTGCTATTAGACCAATCGGTCCAGACTCGGTGTGCCGCCGCGTCACGAGGGGCCTTTGGCAGCGCGAAGAGGGCGGGATGAAACACTTGAGGCTGGCAGAAACACGCGCGACGCAGGAGCCGCTGACGATTGAGGCAGACGGGGCCGTGCTTGCGGGCCGCCTGTACCGCCCTGCCCATGCGCCCACTGCCGCCATCGTGATCCACGGCGCAACCGGGGTGCCGCAGGGCTATTACAAGCCCTTTGCCGAATGGCTCACCCGCGAGGGATACGCCTGCCTGACCTACGATTACCGCGATTTCGGCGCAAGCGCCTCGGGGCCCTTGAAGGAGTCCAAGGCGACGATGGCGATCTGGGGGCGGCTTGATCAGCCAGCCGCACAGGCCGCGCTCGAGGCCGCCGTGCCGGGCGCGCCCGTCTGGGCCATTGGCCATTCGCTGGGCGGGCTCATGCTGCCGTTTCAGGGCGATGCCGCCCGGCGGCTTTCGCGCGTGATCACCGTGGCCTCGGGCCCGGTGCATTTCTCCGATCACCCCCTGCGCTACAAACCGGTGACGGCGGCCTTCTGGTACGGGGCCGGGCCGGCGGCCACGGCGATTTGCGGGTATCTGCCAGGCAAGGCGCTGGGGCTGGGGCCGAACCTGCCCGCTGGCGTCTACTGGCAATGGCGACGCTGGTGCACGACGCCTGGCTTCAACGCCTGCGACGTGGGGGCGGACCTGCCCGCGCCTGACGACAACGCCGTGCGCTGCCCGGTGAAGGTGGTGGCCGTTGCCGATGATGTCATGGTGCCACCGCCTGCGGTCTGGCGGCTCATGCAGCTTTACCCCGAAGCGCACAAAAGCCAGCTCACTCTGCGCCCGGCGGATTTCGGGCTCAAGAAAATCGGCCATATCGGGATGTTCAACGGCAAGAACGCCGCCACATGGCCCGCGATTATCGCCTGAACGTGTGGTCAGAAGCGCTGGCCGATGTAGACATAGGTTGAGGCCTCGCCCTCCGTGTTCCAGGCGGCGTCCACCGCGAAATCCAGCGGGAACTGCTTGCTGATGCGGCCGCGCAGGCCGATGCCGCCGGCCACGCGGGCCTCGCCATTGAAGGCGGCGCTCAGGGTGGTCCCGACAGCGCCGACGCCTCCGAAAATCGCATAGCCGAAGCGCTCGCTCAGAGCGCCCCGGTATTCGAATTGCGCTGAGACCAGCGCGTCGTCGATGAACTGGGTGGAGGGGTAGCCCCGGAAGCCATCCACGCCACCAAGGCCGCAGGAATCGTAGAAGGGTGCGCTGTCGGAGGCGCCGCAGAAGGCCAGCCGCACCGCCAGCGCGTCGCCCTCGAGCGGCATCGGGCGGTAGTGATCCAGCAGCAGCGTGGCCTTGGTGTATTCGCGACTGCTTCCTTCCATGAAGCCATGGCTGGTGCGCAGCGCCACGTGGCTGCCGGAGGTGGCGAAGATCGTGTCGTCGCGGGTGTCGTAATCCACCGTCGCGCCGAAGGTGAAAATGCCGAGCGCCTGATCGTCGAGAATATCCGTGGGCAGCGCGCCGCCGGTGCGCAGGGCGATGTCGGTTTCGATGTAGCGCAGATGCATGCCGAAGCTGAGATCGGGGCTGATCCCATAGGCCAGATCGGCCTGAAACAGCTCTCCCGTCTGGTTCAGCGGGATTGGAACGCCGAGCACGAAGAGATCGTAATTCGCATCCACCGCCCCGGCGGCGAAGCCGAATTTCCAGCGGTTGTCGCTCAGGGCGAAGCTCCCCGCGAGCGCATAGCCCTCGGTGCCATTGTCGGTGCGGATCCCGCCGAGGCCGAAGAAGGACGTGTCGCTCTCGGAGTCCGAATCAAACAGGTAGCCCGCCACGACGACGAGGCCGGAGCCAATGGTAGGGTTGGAGAGCGGGATCGGGGCGGCCACGAAAGAGCCGGAGCGGATGCCGAAATCGGCTGTCTGGGCGGAGGTGATGCCGGAGAGTGTATTTTCGGGGATGCTGCTTTGGGCCGTGGCCGACGTGGCGGCCAGAAGGCCAAAGGCGGACGCCGATAAGATGCTGCGAATGTGGCCTGCCATTTTGCCCTGCCCGGATTGCTCAGATCTTGGCAAATCCTAGGGGGGCGTGGGCCTGCTTTCAACGCGAGGCCGCACAGCGCGCTTTTAGGTGGGGAGGAAGGGCAACAGCGCTGCCCTTCCAATCATCAGCCGATCAAAGCCCGATGCGGAACATCGCGAAGCCATCGGGGCCTTCGCCGGCTTCTTCAATGGAGACGCCCTTCACATCGCCCATGTAGTCCTTCGCCTTCGGGCCGGTCTGGAACAGCACCGAGGTGTCGGGCGTGGCTTTGAAGGTCCAGTTCGCATCGGCGGCGGGGCTGATGGTGCCCTGATCCACGATATAGCGCACGATCACGTCGCGGTTGGTGTCGGGGGCTTCGAGGATGATGGTGGAGCCATCGGCACCGGGGAAGCTGCCGCCGCCGCCAGCGCGGTAGTTGTTCGTCGCGATGACGAACTCCTGCGCCGGATCCAGCGGTTTGCCGTCAAACATCAGGTTGACGATGCGGCTCGCGTCCGGGTTCAGCGGCTCCCCCTTGGGGCCGAATTTCGACGGCTGGGTGAGGTCGATCTCATAGGTCACCCCATCCATCACGTCGAAGTTGTAGGAGGGGAACTCCGGGTTCAGCAGCGGCTGATCGGCCTTGCCCGCCTCGATCTGGTTGAACATCCCGGCGGAGCGTTCAAGCCAGTCTTTCACTTCCGCGCCGGTGATTTTCACCGCGCGCACGGTGTTGGGGTAAAGGTAGAGATCGGCCACGTTCTTGATCGCCACGTCACCGGCCGGAACATCGGTGTAGTACTCCGGGCCGCCCCGGCCACCGGCCTTGAAGGGCGCGGCTGCGGAGAGGATCGGCAGGCCCGCGAACTCGGTGCCCGCGAGCATCTCGCCCACGTACCATTTCTGCGCGATGGAGACGATCTGAACGCTCGGATCATCGGCCACCAGCGCGAAGTAGCTGTGCAGCGGGGCGCTGGTCTTGCCCACAGCGCGGCGCACGTAGGCCAGGGTTTCGTCGTGATCCTTCTGCACCGCATCCAGCACATATTGCTGATCTTCCACGAGTGCGGTGATCGAGCGATCCTCGTTGCGCTTGGAAATCGGGCGCGCCTCCGACGTGGCGGTGACGACAGACCACTCCCCGCCGTCGATCTGAAGCATCAGGTCGATCACGCCAAGGTGGCTGCCCCAGAAGCCGCCCATGGCGGCGGGCTTGCCCTGAATGGTGCCCGCTTCGGCATCCACCAGCGGCACATCGGCGAAGGCCGGGCCGGGGAAGACAAGGTGCTGGTGGCCGGTGACAAGCGCGTCGATGCCGTCGATCCCGGCGAGCGCGACAGAGGCGTTTTCGAGCCCCTCACCTTCCGCAGCGCCAAGGCCCGAGTGCGAGAGCGCCACGATGATGTCGGCGCCTTGCTCTTTCATCTCGGGGATATAGGCGCGGGCGGTCTCCACGATGTCGCGCGCTTCCACGTTGCCTTCCAGATGGCGGCGGTCCCAGTTCATGATCTGCGGCGGCACAAAGCCGATGATGCCGATCTTGATCGGGTGTTTCGTGCCCGCGCCGTCTTCCAGCTCGCGCTCAAGGATGACATAGGGCTTCACCAGCGTCTTGTCCTCGCGCGGTGAGGCGCCCTTTTCCAGCGCGACGTTGGCGGAGACGACGGGGAAATTGGCCCCGGCCAGCGATTTGGAGAGGAAATCGAGCCCGTAGTTGAACTCGTGGTTGCCCAGCGTGGAGGCATCAAACCCCACCGCGTTCATCGCGGTGATGACGGGGTGCATGTCGCCTTCCTTCATGCCACGCTCATAGGCGATGTAATCGCCCATCGGGTTGCCCTGCAGGAAATCGCCGTTGTCTACGAGCAGCGTGTTGGTGGCCTCGTCGCGGATCGCTTGGATCAGCGAGGCGGTGCGGGAGAGCCCGACAGTGTCGACCGGCTTGTCGCCGTAATAATCATAAGGGAAGACGTGGACGTGCAGGTCCGTGGTTTCGAGGATGCGCAGATGCGCCTGATTGGTGGCGGCGGCAACGGAATAGGGGTGCAGCGCGATCAGCGCGCTCCCGGCGGCGGTGCCTGCCAGAAAGCCGCGACGGCTGAGGGGATGGGATGAAAATGCCATTTCGGAGCCTCTTTTGGTTGTCCCTGATGGAAGGAAAGGCGAAAGACGGGGGCAGAGTCTTGGGCCCTTCGGGTACAGGCTACAGCACTACAGGGGATTCCAAGACAGTTTTTTGACTGTATGGTCGAAAATTGGCGGTGGGCCGCTGAAACAGGGAGCAGATCATGAAAATCGCTGAAACCGTGACCTTTGGCGGCTCGGGGCTGGATCGGGCGGCGCATCTGCGCAACCAGCCGGAGGCCATCGCGGCGCTGGCTGCGCGGTCGGATGCCCGCTGTTTCGCGATCTGGCGCGGCAAGCTTCTGATGCACCGCGACGGGGCGCAGGGGCTTGTCTGGCTGCCGATGGATCATCCGCTTTTCGCCGAGGCGATGGAGCCGCCGGTGTTTCTGGGGCTGGACGAACATGGCCCGCGTTTCGCCAGCGATGTCTCGCGGTTTCGGCCCACGGGCGTGGATGAAGAAGCGCTGAAGCGGTTTTTCGATCCCAATGAATATGGCGTGCCGGGCCTGCCTGACGCGCAGCGTTTCGCCGAGATGCGCGGCGCGATGATGGAGCTGTCGCCCCGAGACGCCGAACTGGCCGCCACCGGCAAGGCGATCCTCGAATGGCACCGCAGCCACGGCTTCTGCGCCAGATGCGGCGCAGCAAGCGAGGTGATCAACGCGGGCTGGCAGCGCAGTTGCGCATCCTGCGGTGGGCAGCATTTCCCGCGCACCGATCCGGTGGTGATCATGCTCATCACCTCCGGCAACAGTGTGCTACTGGGGCGCAGCCCGGGCTGGCCGGAGGGCATGTATTCGCTGCTCGCCGGTTTCGTGGAACCGGGCGAAACGCTGGAGGCCGCCGTGCGCCGCGAGGTGCTGGAGGAAACCCAGGTGAAAGTGGGCGCGGTGCGCTACCTCGCCAGTCAGCCCTGGGCCTTTCCGAACTCGCTGATGTTCGGCTGCGAAGGCATCGCGGAAAGCACCGAGATCACGCTGGATCCGGTGGAACTGGAGCACGCCCTATGGATGACTCGCGAGGAGGTGGCGGACAGTTTTTCGGGTGCCAACAAATCGGTCAAACCGGCGCGCGCGGGCTCGATTGCGCATTTTCTTCTCAGGAATTGGCTTGCGGACCGTCTGGATTGACGCCAGTAAAGGAATACCTGCAGCGAAGGCCCGGACCAGATGAAACTCTCCGCCAACGAAGACATCGAAGCCCCCATCGACGCGGTGTTCCGCGCTGTCACCGATTTCGACTTTTTCGAACGGACCGCCCTGCGGCGCGGGGTGGAGGTGAGCCGGACCGAAGGGACGATGCCCCATTGGAAGCTTGGCTTTGAGTATCGCGGAAAGGCGCGCACGCTGGAGGCCGATCTTCTGGAGCTTCAGGCCCCGAGCACGGTAAAGTTTCGCGGCAAGATGGGCGGGATCTTCGGCGATCTGGACGTGGAACTGGTGCCGCTGTCCAAGAACCGCACGCGGTTGAGCGTGGCGACGGACCTGAAAGCCCAGAGCCTGACCGGCAAGCTGCTGCTGCAATCGCTGAAACTGGCGAAAACCAAGATCACCAAGCGCTACAAGAAACGCGTGGGCAGCTTTGCCGCCGATGTGGAAAAGCGCCTTGGCGGTGGGGCGATGCACTCCGCCTGACGGGATCGTTGAGCGCCGGCCTCAGCGGCGGCGCGGATCGGCCGGGTAGACCCCTAGAAGCGACACCTGAGAGGTGAAGTAATCGAGCTCTTCAAGGGCAAGCTGGACGTTGCGGTCGTCCGGGTGGCCCTCGATGTCGGCGTAGAACTGCGTGGCGGAGAAGGAGCCATCCACCATGTAGCTTTCCAGCTTCGTCATGTTCACGCCATTGGTCGCGAATCCGCCCATCGCCTTGTAAAGCGCCGCCGGAATGTTGCGCACGCGGAAGACGAAGGAGGTCATCATCCCGGCCTTGCCCCGGCGCTTGAGATCCAGCTCGCGTGACATGATCAGGAAGCGCGTGGTGTTGTTGGACTGATCCTCGATATGGCGGGCGAGCACGTTGAGGCCATAGATCTCGCCGGCCAACTCGCTGGCGAGCGCGGCCTTGGTGACATCGCCTTCTGCCGCCACATCGCGCGCGGCGCGGGCGTTGTCGGAGCTGACGCGGCCCGAGATGCCATGTTCGCGCAGGAAGCTGGCGCATTGCGGCAGAAGCACGAGGTGGGAATAGGCTTCCTTCACGCTGTCGATGGTGCTGCCTGGAACGCCCAGCAGGTTGATATGCACGCGCACGAAGGCTTCGTCGATGATGTGCAGGCCGGATTCGGGCAGCAGGCGGTGGATGTCGGCGACGCGGCCGTAGGTGGTGTTTTCAACGGGGAGCATGGCGAGATCGGCATCGCCCTTGCGCACGGCCTCGATCACGTCCTCGAAGGTGCGGCAAGGCACTGATTCCATGTCGGGGCGCGCCTCGCGGCAGGCCTGATCCGAATAGGCGCCGGGCTCTCCCTGGAAGGCAATACGTCCGCTCATCAAACTCTCCGTCCCTGCTGCCGGACGGCCCCGGAAGGCCGCTGCAGCCCCCTGATTGGCTGTTTCTGCCCCGGTGGGCGATTGGTCGCGGTAACTACACCTTGCAGTCGGGGAGTGGAAGCGGGTAGTAAGCGCGAAAATTCCGACGATATGGACCGCGACATGTTCGACACAATGACACTGACGAAGATCACCGCCGGCCTGTGTGGCTCGCTGCTGGTGTTCATGCTGGGCGGCTGGGTTTCCGAGTCGCTCTTCCACGTAGGCGGCGGCCATGGCAAGGGCCATGGCGACGATCACGCCTCTGGCGGATATGTGATCGAAGTGGCCGAAGATGGCGGCTCCGCTGAACCCGAGGAAGAGGTGAGCTTCGAAGAACTGCTCGCCGCGGCCGACGTCGCCAAGGGCGAGAAGACTTTCGGCAAGTGCAAGGCCTGCCACAAGCTGGAAGACGGCGCCAATGGCACCGGTCCGCACCTGTTTGGTGTTGTGAACCGTGACATCGCCTCTGTTGCCGGTTTCGGCTATTCCGGCGCGCTGGAAGAACTAGAAGGCGTGTGGGACAACGATCATCTGAACGGCTTCCTCGAAAACCCGAAAGGCTACGCGCCGGGCACCAAGATGGCTTTCGCCGGCCTGAAGAAAGCGCAAGAGCGCGCCGACCTGATCGCCTATCTCGACACCATCAAGTGATGGATGGACGGCGCGGGCTCCGTGCCGGCGCCTGAACGGGAATTCAATTGCAAGCCGCCCCTGTTCGGGGCGGCTTTCTGTATTTTTGGTGCGGGGGCGCTGCCCCCACCGCCCTCGCGGGCGGCTCCCCCGAGGTATTTTGGGCAAGAGGAAAGGGGGCCGGTGGCGCTTGTTTGCCGAAAAGAACGGCGGCGGTTCACGGAAGGGTCACAAATTCGCAACTTGGCCCTGTGATGGGGTGAAAACTGCGCTAGTGTATTCGCATATAGGCACAAACTGCGTCGAAGCAGCCTCGGAGGATACATATGCAGACCCGCCACCCGCGCGCCATTGCCCTGAGCGAGACCCGCACGAAACGTGCCCGATTTGGCCTTCTGGTCTCTGCCCCGCTGATCGCGGCGGCGCTGCTGCTGAGCGCGCCCAAGGCGTTTTCGCAAGAGGCGATCACCAAGACCCATGCGATCTCCACGTTCGGCCAGCCGAAATATGCCGCGGATTTCGCGCATCTGGATTACGTGAACCCGGAAGCACCGAAGGGTGGCGAGATTTCGATAAACTGGGTGGGCACGTTTGACAGCATGAACCCCTACACCACGAAGGGGCGCGCGGGGATCCTGTCGTCCTCCTTCTTCGAAAGCCTGTTGACGACCACCTCCGATGAAATCGGCACCTCCTACGGGCTTCTGGCCGAGAGCATGGAGTTCCCCGAGAGCCGGGACTGGGTGATTTTCAACATCCGCCCCGAGGCCGCCTTCTCCGATGGCAGCGATTTGACGGCGGAAGATGTGGCGTTCACCTATGAGTTGTTTCTGACAGAGGGGCTGCCCTCCTTCCGCGCGGTGCTGGGCCAGCAGGTGGAGGGTGCCGAGGTTCTGGGGCCGAAGCAGATCAAGTTCACCTTCAAGGAAGACGCGCCGCGCCGCGATGTGATCGAAAGCGTCGGTGGCCTGCCGGTGTTTTCCAAGGCGTGGTTCGAGGAAACCGGGGCGGGGCTTGATGAGAGCCGGCTGGAGCCTGCACTGGGCTCGGGCCCCTACGTGCTCGACAGCTTCGACATCAACCGCCGCATCACCTATAAGCGCAACCCCGACTATTGGGGCAAGGATCTGCCGATCAACATCGGGCGCAACAATTTCGACAAGATCCGCATCGAGTATTTCGGCGATGGCAATGCCGCCTTCGAGGGGTTCAAGGCCGGGGCCTATACATTCCGCAACGAGAACTCCTCCAAGAGCTGGGCCACGCAGTATGATTTCCCGGCGCTGAACGATGGCCACGTTGTGAAGGCGGAGCTTCCCGATGGCACCATCGCCTCGGGCCAGAGCTTCGTGATGAACCTGCGCCGCCCGCAGTTTCAGGATCCGCGCGTGCGGGAAGCCATCGGGCTGATGTTCAACTTCGAATGGTCCAATGAAACGCTGTTCTACGGCCTTTATGAGCGGATCAATTCCTTCTGGGAGAACACCGATCTTGCCGCCTCTGGCCTGCCGAGCGCGGAAGAGCTGGCGCTGCTGGAGCCACTGGCCGACAAGCTGCCCGAAGGCGTGCTGACTGAGGAAGCCCTGCGCGCGCCGATGTCGGGCGAGCGGCGGCTGGACCGGCGCAACCTGCGCCGTGCGGCGGGCCTGCTGGATGAGGCCGGCTGGACCGTGGGGGACGATGGGCTGCGCCGCAACGCTGCGGGCGAGACGCTGAAGGTCGAGTTCCTCGAGGATGACGCCACCTGGGATCGGGTAATCAACCCCTATGTGGAGAGCCTTCGTGCGCTGGGCGTGGACGCCAGCCTGAACCGGATCGACTTCGCGCAATACACCGACCGGACCCGCAATTTCGATTTCGACATGATCACCGATCAGTTCCCCATGGGCTATGAGCCGGGGATCGGGCTGCAGCAGTATTTCGGCTCCGAGACCGCCGACACCTCCGTCTTCAACACGATGGGGATCAAGAGCGAGGCCGTGGACGCGCTGATCGAACACGTTGTGGACGCAGAAACGCAAGCCGAACTGACGATCGCCGTGCGCGCGCTGGACCGCGTGCTGCGGGCCGAACGTTTCTGGGTGCCGCAGTGGTTCAAGGACACCCACACGGTGGCCTATTGGGATCAATACGCCTACCCCGATCCGCTGCCGCCGTACGGTCTGGGATACCTCGATTTCTGGTGGTACGATCAGGACAAAGCAGACGCCTTGCGCGCAGCCGGCGCGCTGAAATAGGCCAACAAGAAGAATAGGGCAGGCAGATGGGCGCCTATATCCTCAGGCGATTGCTCCTCGTGATCCCGACGCTGTTCGGGATCATGGTGATCAACTTCGCGCTCACGCAGTTCGTGCCGGGCGGGCCGATCGAACAGATCCTTGCCCAGTTGGAAGGCGAGGGCGACGTGTTCCAGTCGATCTCGGGCGGGGCAGGCGATGCGGGCATCGACACCAACGCCGGGGGCGACAGCTCCTATCAGGGCGCGCGCGGCCTGCCACCGGAGTTCATCGAGGATCTGGAGCGTCAGTTCGGGTTTGATAAACCGCCTGTGGTGCGCTTCTTCAACATGATGTGGGATTACATGCGCTTCGACTTCGGGGAGAGCTATTTCCGCTCTGTCTCGGTGCGCGATCTGGTGCTGGAGAAAATGCCCGTCTCGATCACGCTGGGGCTGTGGTCCACGCTACTGGCTTATCTGATCTCGATCCCGCTGGGCATCCGCAAGGCGGTTCAAGACGGCAGCCGCTTTGATACATGGACCTCGGCGATTATCATCGTGGCCTATGCGATCCCCGGGTTCCTTTTCGCGATCCTGCTGCTGGTGGTCTTTGCAGGGGGCAGCTACTTCCAGATCTTCCCGCTGCGGGGGCTGACGAGCGACAATTTCAGCGAGCTGAGCTTCTTCGGAAAGATCTTCGACTACCTTTGGCACATCACGCTCCCGGTGATTGCCATCACGATATCGAGCTTCGCCACGCTCACGCTTCTGACCAAGAACAGCTTCCTCGACGAGCTGGGCAAGCAATATGTGATCACCGCCAAGGCCAAGGGGCTGGCGGACCGCCGCGTGTTCTACGGCCATGTCTTCCGCAACGCGATGCTGATCGTGATCGCGGGCTTCCCGAGCCTCTTCATTGGCGTCTTCTTCGGTGGCTCCATCATCATCGAGACGATCTTCTCGCTCGACGGGCTGGGCCGCCTTGGGTTTGAGGCCGCCGTGGCGCGCGATTACCCGGTGATCTTCGGCACGCTCTTCTTCTTCGGCCTGCTGGGCCTCGTGGTGAACATCCTGTCCGACCTCATGTATGTGCTCGTCGATCCGCGCATCGACTTCGACTCGCGGGAGACCTGATCTATGGCGCTCTCTCCTCTCAACCAGCGCCGCTGGCGCAACTTCCGCCGCAACGGCCGGGCCTTCTGGTCGCTGATCATCTTCTCGATCCTCTTCGGGCTCTCCTGCATGGCGGAGTTCATCGCCAACGATCGCCCGATCCTCGTGCGCTATCAGGGCGAGTTCTTCTCCCCAATCTTCCGCTTCTATCCGGAAACGACCTTTGGCGGGGATCTCTCCATCGAGGCGCAGTATCAGTACGAGGATGTCAAATGCCTGATCGTCTCCGGCGGGCTTGAAGATTGCTACGATGATCCGGAAGCGGTGATGGCCGAAGTGCGCAGCACAGGGGCATTCGCGGGCGAAGCCGTGGAGCAGGGCTGGGTGCTCTGGCCGCTGATCCCTTTCAGCTACAAGACGATCGTGGACAAACCCGGCGTCGCGCCTTCCGCGCCTGACAGCACCAACTGGCTGGGCACCGATGACACCAAGCGCGATGTGCTGGCGCGGGTGATTTACGGCTTCCGCCTCTCGGTGTTCTTCGCGCTGGTGGTCACAGTGCTGTCGTCCGTCATCGGCATCGCCGCCGGGGCGGTGCAGGGCTATTTCGGCGGCTGGCTGGATTTGTTCTTCCAGCGCTTCATCGAGATTTGGAGTTCCTCGCCGAGCCTCTACATCATCATCATCCTGTTCGCGATATTGGGGCGAAGTTTCTGGCTCCTTGTCTTCGTGACAGTGCTGTTTGGCTGGATGGCGCTGGTGGGGGTTGTGCGGGCTGAATTCTTGCGGGCGCGCAACTTCGAATACGTGCGCGCGGCGCGGGCGCTGGGCGTGAGCAATCGCACCATCATGTTCCGCCACATGCTGCCCAACGCCATGGTGGCTACGCTCACCTTCCTGCCTTTCATCATCACCGGTGCCATCGGCGGGCTGGCCTCGCTGGATTTCCTCGGCTTCGGCCTGCCGTCCTCCGCCCCCTCGCTGGGCGAGCTGACCCTACAGGCCAAGCAGAACCTGCAGGCCCCCTGGCTCGGCTTCACCGCCTTCTTCACCTTCTCGATCATGCTCTCGCTGCTTGTCTTCATCTTTGAAGGCGTGCGCGATGCCTTTGACCCGCGAAAGACGTTCCAATGAGCTCCGTTCTCTCCGTCAAGGACCTCACCATCTCTTTCCGGCAGGACGGACGCTCCGTACAAGCCGTGAAAGGCGTCTCCTTCGAGGTCGGCAAGGGCGAGACGGTCGCGCTGGTGGGCGAATCCGGCTCCGGCAAATCCGTTACCGCGCTCTCAACCGTCTCGCTCTTGCCGTCCTCGGCCACGGTCGAGGGCAGCGTCACCTATGGCGACGCACAACTCGTGGGGGCCGACGAGGCCACCCTGCGGCGGGTGCGCGGCAACGATATCAGCTTCATCTTTCAGGAGCCGATGACCTCGCTCAACCCGCTGCACACGATCGAGAAGCAGCTTGCCGAAAGCCTGCTGATCCATCAGGGGCTTTCCGGCACGGCGGCGCGCGCGAAGATCCTCGATCTGCTCGATAAAGTGGGCATCCGTGATGCCGAAAGCCGGCTCTCGGCCTATCCGCACCAGCTCTCCGGCGGGCAGCGCCAGCGGGTGATGATCGCCATGGCGCTGGCCAACGGGCCGGAACTGCTGATCGCCGATGAGCCGACCACGGCGCTCGACGTCACCATTCAGGCACAGATCCTCGAACTGCTTTCGGACTTGCAGAAACAGGAAGGCATGAGCCTGCTGTTCATCACCCATGATCTGGGCATCGTGCGCAAATTCGCCGACCGCGTTTGTGTGATGAAAGACGGGCTGATCGTGGAAACCGGCCCCACGGCCGAGATCTTCGCCAATCCGCAGCACCCCTACACCCAGAAGCTGTTGGCGGCCGAGCCGTCCGGCGCCCCCGATCCGGTCCCGGCTGGTGCGGCTGAAGTCGTCTCCACCGAGGCCATGCGCGTCTGGTTCCCGATCCAGCGCGGCCTGCTGAAACGCACTGTGGGCTACGTGAAGGCGGTGAACGAGGCGAGCGTCTCGGTGCGGCAGGGCGAAACACTCGGCATCGTCGGCGAGAGCGGCTCCGGCAAAACGACGATGGCGCTCGCCATCATGCGGCTGATCGGAAGCAAGGGGCGCATCGTGTTCCAGGGCAAAGGGATCGACGGGTTTTCCTCCAAACAGATGCGCGATCTGCGCAAGGACATGCAGATCGTCTTCCAGGATCCCTACGGCTCGCTGTCACCCCGCATGACGGTGGAGCAGATCATCTCCGAGGGCCTCGAAATCCACGGCACCGAAGATGGCCGCTCCTTCCGCGATCAGGTGGGAGAGATCATGGCCGAGGTCGGGCTGGACCCGGCCACGATGGACCGCTACCCCCATGAATTCTCCGGCGGCCAGCGCCAGCGTATCGCCATCGCGCGGGCCATGATCCTGCGCCCCAAGATGGTGGTGCTGGACGAACCCACCAGCGCGCTCGATATGACGGTGCAGGTGCAGATCGTCGATCTCCTGCGCCGCCTTCAGACGAAATACGGGCTGGCCTATCTCTTCATCAGCCACGATCTCAAAGTGGTCAAAGCGCTGAGCCACAAGGTGATCGTGATGAAACAGGGCGATGTGGTGGAAACCGGCAGCCGGGATGAGATCTTCGAAAACCCGCAAGATCCCTACACACGCACCCTCATGGCCGCGGCCTTCGACATCACCGACAAAAGCGCCTGACCCTTTCCTCTCGCTGTAAATACCTCGGGGGTGCGGGGGCAGAGCCCCCGCCCCGGTCTGGCGCGAAGCGCCAGAGACTTCATGCCTCCGGCGGGGGTAGGTTTGCCAAGATGAAAGCTAGGTGCGCGGTTTGGCCCGCAGTGTCGGGTCCGCTTGCGTCGGATCTTCAGGCCAGGGGTGTTTCGGGTAACGCCCGCGCATGTCCTTGCGCACATCCGCGTAGGAGGTCGCCCAGAAGGCGGGGATGTCCATCGTTGTCTGAACAGGGCGGCGCGCCGGGGAGAGCAGGGTGACGCGCAGCGGCAGGCGTTGGGGGCCAACCGTCGGGTGCCGCGTGGTGCCGAACATCTCCTGCAGACGCAATTCGATTGCAGGGGCTTCGCCCGCGTAGTCGATCGGGATGCGGTTGCCGAGCGGAGAGGTGAAATGGCTTGGCGCTTCGCGGTCCAGAAGTTGCATCTGGTCCCAGTCCAGCCGCTGGCGCAGGGGTTCCAGCAGATCGAGCGCGCGCAGATCGGCCTCGGAACGCACGTCCGTCAGGTGCGGCAGCAGCCAGTCTTCCGCCGAGGCAAGCAGGCTTTCATCCTCCATCGCGGGCAGATCCGCTCCACCGTCGCGCAGCAGGGTGACGCGGGCGCGGAAGCGGTCTGCGGCGGGCGTGAGGCGCAGGCCGATGTCGCGCAGCCCTTCCAGCGCCGCCAGCGCGCGGGCTTCGGGGGGGGCGTCGGGCCAGTGCCTGTCTTCCAGCACTAGGGCGCCGAGCCTCTCCTGCCGCCGGGCCTCGATCTTGCGGCTGCGGCGGGACCATTCACAGAGGCTCACCCAATGGATCTGGTCGGCAAAGAGGCCGCGCAGCTCGGACTCGCTGATCAGCGCCGCCTGCCGGATCTTTGCTTCCCGCGCGTCGCCGTCCAGATCCGTGGCCACCAGCAGCCGGGCGGAGGCGAAAGGGTCGCCTTCGTCCATATGCGCGCCCTTGCCGCCGGAGAGCACCCAGCGCGGGGCTTCGCCCTTGCGGCGCAGGCCGATGCGGTCCGGGTAGGCGAGCGCGGCCATTTCGCCGGTGCTCCGGCGCGCAGCCTCGGGCAGCCCCTTGGCAAGGCGGCGGCTTTCCTCGCGGATACGGGCCAGCGCTGCGGGGTGCGGCGGGGGCGAGACGGACTTCGGATCGCGCAGTGCGCGCAGGCGCAGGTCCAGATCTACGGGCGCGCCGCGCAAGGGGTCGCGCTCTGCCAGAAGGGCCGCGAGCGGCGCGGCCTGTTTGCCGGCGGTCAGCAGCATATGGGCAAGGCGCGGGTGCACCGGCTGGCGGGCAATGGCCTTGCCGTGATCGGTGATCGCCAGCGCCGCATCCAGCGCGCCGAGCCGCTGCAGCAGCGCCTGCGCTTCCGCCAATGCACCGGGCGGCGGCGGGGTGAGCAGGGCCAGATCGCCGGTGTCCTTCGCGCCCCAGAGCGCGAGTTCCAGCGCAAAGCCTGCCAGATCGGCGCTTTCGATTTCCGCCGGCGGAAAGGGCTGCAGCCCGCCTTCCTCGCCCTTTGTCCAGAGCCGGTAACACACCCCCGGCGCGACGCGCCCGGCGCGGCCCTGCCGCTGGGTGGCCTCGGCCTTCGTCACCTTCTCCGTCACCAGCCGCGACATGCCCGAGGCCGGATCAAAGCGCGCCCGGCGGGCCTGGCCGCCATCCACCACCACGCGGATGCCTTCAATGGTGAGCGAGGTTTCGGCGATGGAGGTGGCCAGCACCAGCTTGCGCCCCGTTTGTGCGGGCGCGATGGCGGCGCGTTGGGCCTTGAACTCCATCGCGCCAAAGAGCGGATGCACCGCCACATCGCCTGGCAGATCCGACAGCAGCGCCTGCACACGGCGGATTTCGCCCTCGCCGGGCAGGAAGCACAGAAGGCTGCCTTCCGTCTCTGCCACCGCCTGCCGGATCAGATTGGCCATCGCTTCCGGGAAGCGGCTGCGGGCGGGCAGGGGATTCGGCAGCCAGCGCGTTTCCACCGGGAAGCTGCGCCCTTCCGAGGTGATCATCGGCGCATCGCCCAGCAAGTGCGCAACCGGCTCGGCGTCCAGCGTGGCCGACATCACCAGCAGCACCAGATCCTCGTGCAGGGCTTCGCGGATCTCCCAGCAGAGCGCGAGGCCGAGATCGGCGTTGAGCGAGCGTTCATGGAATTCGTCGAAGATCACCGCGCCTACACCGGAAAGCTCCGGATCGGACTGGATCATCCGCGTCAGGATGCCTTCGGTGACCACTTCGATGCGGGTCGCCTTGCTCACCTTGGCCTCGCCCCGGATGCGATAGCCAACCGTCTGGCCTACGGGCTCATCGAGCGTGGCGGCCATGCGCTCGGCGGCGGCGCGGGCGGCAAGGCGGCGCGGCTCCAGCATCAGGATACGCCCCTGCTGGCCTGCCTCCAGCAGCGCAAGCGGCACGCGGGTTGTCTTGCCCGCGCCAGGCGGGGCCTGCAGCACGGCGCGGCCCTCGGCCTTGAGAGCGGCGATCAGGCCCGGGAGGGCCTCTTCAATGGGAAGCTCTGTCTGTGTCACGCCGCCCTTATCGGCGATTCATCGTCACAGTGCCATAGAGCGATGCGGCGGTGATCTGCTGCACGTGGTAAGTTCCGCCTCCCGCCGGGGCCATTTCGGCGGTGAAGGGGAAGGAGGTGCGTTCCTCCATGTCCTTCGGCTTGTAGCCCGCCACGCGGCGGTACTCGCCTTTGCAGGTGAAGCCCGTCTCCGTGCGCTTCGGGTTGCTCAGGGTAACCTTGCTGCGGCGGTGGCCGTCGAAGACGAAGACCGCAAGTTCACAGACGCGGGCCTCTGGTACGGCGCGCAGGGTCATGTGGAGCGCGGTGAGCGGGTCCACCGCGTCGCCCTGTGTGGCCGGGTCGATGTCCCAGTCCCGCGGCTTGCGGTTTTCGCGCCCCGACACGACAACGGGCACGCCGCGCCGGTACTCCATGGTGGAGGTGGACTCCCGCCGGCTGGTGGATTCCACTTCTTCGTAGCTCTGCGGCGTGAACCGTTCACCGGAGCGACTGCCCTTCACCTTGGCCGTGTAGCGAAACCTTGCGATCGTGCCGACGAGCCCGGTTGTCTGCGCCACCCCGCTGGCCGCATAGGCGTTGCCGTTTTCCACCGCCGAGAGCGTCAGCGTGCCGCCCTTGATGCCGCGCAGGGAGACGTCGAAGACCGCCTCCTCGGCCAGCGCGAGGGCGGGCGCGAAAGCGCCTAGGGCGATGGCGGAAGCGGCAAGGATCAGGCCGGGAAAGCGGCGGGAACGGGGAAAACACATGCTGAAAAACCTTCTGCTCGCGGGCCCGGATGCTGGACACCTTGCCCCGATCAAGGCAAGAAACCCGTAAAGCCGTCAACCCGGCGGGCGGCGCAGGAAGCGAAAGGTTGCCGAGAACCCGTGATGAATGTTTCAGACCTCGCCAAAGGCGTGCAGCGCGGGGAGCGCCGCGCGCTGGCCCGTGCCATCACCCTGATCGAAAGCGCCCGCCCGGATCATCGCGCTGAAGCAAGTGCCCTGCTGGAGGCTCTGCGCGGTGGCCCCGAGGCCCTGCGCATCGGCTTTTCCGGCACGCCCGGCGTGGGGAAATCCACCTTCATCGAAAGCTTCGGCATGATGCTCACGGGGCAGGGGCTGAAAGTGGCGGTGCTGGCGGTTGATCCCTCCTCCACGCGCTCCGGCGGCTCCATTCTTGGCGACAAGACACGGATGGAGCGGCTGTCGCGCGATCCCAATGCCTTCATCCGCCCCTCCCCCAGCCAGAGCCATCTGGGCGGCGTTGCCCGGCGCACGCGCGAAGCGGTGATGCTATGCGAGGCCGCAGGCTTTGACGTGGTGCTGATCGAGACGGTGGGCGTCGGGCAATCCGAAACCATGGTCGCGGAGATGAGCGATCTCTTCCTGCTGCTGCTGGCCCCCGCAGGCGGTGATGAACTGCAGGGGGTGAAGCGCGGGATCATGGAGATTGCCGACATCATCCTCGTCAACAAGGCCGACGGCGATCTGAAACCCGCCGCCACCCGCACCTGCGCCGATTACACCGGCGCGCTGCGGCTGTTGCGCAAGCGGGTGCAGGATCCGGAGGGCTTCCCCAAGGCGATGCTGGTTTCGGCGCTGCAGGAGGAAGGGCTGCAGGCGGCCTGGGGTGAGATGCAGGCGCTGGCCGAGTGGCGCAAGGCGCGGGGCCACTGGCAGGCGCGCCGGGCCGCGCAGGCGCGCCACTGGTTCGAGGAAGAGGTGCGCCACGGCCTGCTTGCACGGCTCTCCGAGGATGCAGCGATCCGCGCGCAAATGGCCGATCTGGGGGCCTCCGTGATGGCCGGAACCCTGGCACCGGGGGCGGCGGCACAGCAGCTTCTGGACGTGCTCAAGAAGGCGGAATGAATCGCTTGACGTCCCCCGGCTTTGGCCGTAAACCCCGCGAACGGAATTTCTGGGTGCTGCCCGTGCGGCGCCCGTTTTGATTGTCGAGTCGGATAGGGATCCGCCCGACGCCGACCACGAGATGAGGAAAAAGCCATGTCGCGCCGTTGCGAACTGACCGGAAAAGGCCCGATGTCTGGCAACAATGTCAGCCACGCCAACAACAAAACCAGGCGCCGGTTTCTGCCGAACCTGAACGACGTGACCCTGCAGTCTGAGACGCTGGGCCGCGGCTTCAAGTTCCGCATTTCGGCTGCCGCCCTGCGCTCTGTCGACCACCGCGGTGGTCTGGACGCCTTCCTGGCGAAAGCCAAGGACGAAGAGCTGTCCGCCAATGCGCGCAAAGTGAAAAAAGACATCGCGAAAGCCCAGGCAGCCGCTGCCTAAGCCTTTCGGATCGTTCTGATTTTCAAGCGGCCCTGCCATCCGGCGGGGCCGCTTCCTTTTGTCCATTGGCAGGGCCGCGCGGGCAGGCGTAGAAGCAGGGTATGATCCGGCATCTGCCATATGTTTTCCGCGGCCTGCTGCTGATCGCGCTTGTGCTCGCAAGCGTGGCCACCGGCGCCTTGCGCGGGCAGGCGGAGGCCTCAGGCAGTGCTGTCTTCTGCGTCGGCCTTGTGCCGCAGGTCATGGCGGTGGATGCAGACGGCAAGCCCGTCAGCCAGCACCACTGCCCGGACTGCACGCTTGCAGGCCTCGCCGCACTCCTGCCGGAGGGGGGCGCTGGTCTCCACCATTCCGCGCCCGAATCGCAACATCTTGCAGTCCCGCCGCAGTCTCTTGCCTCGCTTTGCCAGCCGCAGCCGCGCACGCGCGGCCCGCCGGCCGTTGTCTGACCCCTTTCCTTCCCGAAAACAGACACGCAGACAGACAGGAGACACAGATGTCCTTCGCAAAAACCCTTCTCGCCGCCTCCACCGCGGTGCTTCTCGCCGTTCCCGCCTTCGCCGCTGACGCCACCATCGAAGTGCGCGACGCCTACGCCCGCGCCGCCGGGGCAACCGCCAAGGCCGGCGCGGCCTTCATGGAGATCGCCAACACCGGTGAGGCCGCTGACCGCCTGATCGATGCGCGCTCGGATGCCGCCGCCAAGGTGGAACTGCACACCCATAAGGACATGGGCGACGGCGTGATGAAGATGATGCACGTCGAAGAGGGCTTTGAAGTGCCCGCCGGAGGCATGGTCATGCTGGAACGCGGCGGCAACCACGTGATGTTCATGGGCCTCACCGCGCCCTTCGAGCAGGGCAAGATGCTGGACGTGACGCTGGTGTTCGAAAACGCCGGTGAGATTGCCGTGCAGATCCCCGTGGACAACGAGCGTGAAGCCGCACACGGCACTCACAAGCACTAAACGCCTTTAAGTCCGGGCCTCCGGCTGGAGGCCCGGGCCATCCCGCGCTAGGCTGCGCGCATGGAGACGTTTCGCAAGGCCACCCCGCAGGACACCGCCGCCATCGCCGCGCTTTGGGCCGAGGGCTGGCAGGACGCCCACGCTGGGATCGTCCCCGCAGCGCTCTTGGCCGCCCGCACCCCGAAAAGCTTCCCACCCCGCGTTGCGGCCCATCTGGGCGGCACATGGATCGCGGAAACGGAAGGCCGTTTGTTGGGGTTTTTCATTATCGAAGGGGCGGAGGTCTACCAGTTCTACGTGGCTCGCGCCGCCCGAGGCACCGGGCTCGCCACGCGCCAGATGGCGCAGGCCGAGGCGGTGCTGCATGCGGATGGCGTTGAGGCGGCGTGGCTGGCCTGTTCGGTGGGCAATGCGCGGGCGGCCGCCTTCTATGAGAAGGCGGGTTGGCGCAATGTGGGCGAGGTGGAGATCGAGGTGGAAACAGCCGAGGCCGGGTTTCCGCTGACTGTCTGGCGATTTGAGAAAACGCTCGCCTGAGCCGCAGCGACGTTCAGGCCTGCCCTGCCAGCAGTTCTTCCACCCAGTCGGGCACGATGCGCGTGGCCGGGCCATAGCGGGCCTCGTCAAAGGGGATCATCCCCTCGCTCGGTTCAAGGTTCAACTCCAACGTCCGTGCGCCTGCGATCCGGGCCTCCTCGGCGAAGCCCGCCGCCGGGTAGACATTGCCCGAGGTGCCGATGGAGACGAAGAGATCACACGCCGCAAGCAGGGTTTCGATCCGCTCCATGTGATAGGGAAATTCGCCGAACCAGACGATGTCGGGCCGAGTGGCCTGCGCGCCGCAGGCCGGGCAGGGATCTTCCGGGGCCATGGCTTGAGGCGCATCCCAGCGATGACCGCAGGCGGCGCAGAGCGCGCGGGACAATTCGCCATGCATATGGATCACGCCTGTCGCGCCGCCGCGCTCGTGCAGATCGTCCACATTCTGGGTGATCAGGCTGACACTGCCCTTCGTGTAGCCCGCCTGCAGGCGCGCGAGCGCGTGGTGCGCGGCGTTTGGGGCGGCCCCCCGGCAGTTGGCGCGGCGGGCGTTGTAGAAGTCGTGCACCAGTGCCGGGTTGCGGGCAAAGCCTTGCGGCGTGGCGACCTCGTTCAGATCGTATTTCGTCCAAAGCCCGTCCTTTTCGCGAAAGGTGCCAAGGCCGCTTTCGGCGGAAACCCCGGCCCCGGTGAGGATGACGATGTTCATGGGCTGCCCCGATCTGTGATGTTGCCTTTGCCAGTTTAGCCAAAACGCTTGTGGGAATCCCAGAGGGCTGCTCCCGCACGAGGGGGCGGCCGGGGGCAGCCCGGCGTGCTACCGGGCAAGGCGACAAGAAGAGGCTTTCCGCGGATGCTGACAGGATTGACAGGCCGCAGGCGCTTTGCCAACCCTTGGGCCATGACACAGTGCATCCTATTCGTCTGCCTTGGCAACATCTGCCGCAGCCCCACCGCCGAAGGCGTCTTCCGCGCCTTGGCTGAAGAAAGCGGCCTAGAGGTGGAGGTGGACTCCGCCGGCACCAGCGATTGGCACGTGGGCGATCCGCCCTATGGGCCAATGCAGTTGGCGGCCAAGGGGCGGGGCTACGATCTGTCGGCTTTGCGCGCCCGGCAGGCCAGCGCGCGGGATTTCACCGATTTCGATCTGATCTGCGTGATGGATGAAAAGAACCGGTCCACGATGGAAGCGCTGCGCCCGGCAGGCAACAAAACGCCCGTTCAGTTATTCCTCGACCATGCCGAAGGGACCGGCCCCCGCGAGGTGCCGGATCCCTATTACACCCGTGATTTTGAAACACCGATCACCCTGATCGAGGCCGCGAGCCGCGGCCTGATCGCTCAGCTGTTGCGGCAGTAGGTTTCCGCCGTCGCGCCGAAGGACTTGTAGCGCTGCCAGAAGTTTTCATGGCTGCGGCTGTCGGACTGTCGGATTTCCTGCGCGCGGTGGGGATCCTTGAAGAAGCTCGCGGCGAGCTTCTGATCCTGCCGGGTCAGCGTCAGATCGGCGACGTCCTGAATGCAGCCGCACAGCGCGCGCGAGGCGCTCTTGCGATCGCTTTTCAGGCAGGCGCGCTCGATGGTGCCAGCGTGAAGGGTGGGGGTGGAGAGGGCCAGCACGATTGCGGCCAACGCGATATGTTTCATGGGTCTGCCTCGCTCCTGGCGGCGCTCCGTTTTCGGAGTTCTTTCCGCGTTACTCTGAACGGGCAGAAGAATGCCCCGAATCGGGGCATTTTTCAACTGTGATTGAACATTTCGGCTCAAAGTTGAGCCTGCAGCGGGCCTACTCGGCCGCCATGGGCACGAGCATCTCGGCCATCATGCGATCCGCGATCACGGCCGGGCTCTTGCCTTCACGCGCGGCACGGGTGAGCAGGCTGTCCATCGTGGCTTCCAGCGCCTGCAGGCGGCCTGCCACCCAGGGGCCAGTGTTGTGGACGCGCAGGATCTCTGAGGCGACGTTGATGATGCCGCCGCCGTTGGCCACGTAATCGGGCGCATAGAGGATGCCGCGCGCGGCCAGCAGGCCCGCATCGCGCGCCTCTTCCAATTGGTTGTTCGCACCGCCCGCCACGAGCTTCACCTTCAGCTGCGGAATGGTGCGCGCGTTCAGGATCGCACCGATGGCGCAGGGGGCGAAAATATCGGCCTCAACGCCATAGATCGCATCCAGCGCCACGGCCTCGGCCCCGAAATTGGTGACAGCCCGGGCCACGCGGGCGGCGTCCACATCCGTGACGATCAGCTTGGCCCCAGCCTCGGCCAGCATGCCGCAGAGGTTCCAGCCGACATTGCCCAGCCCCTGCACCGTGATGCGCTTGCCGGCCAGATCGTCGGAGCCGAAGCGGTGCTTGGCGCCGATGCGGATCGCGTTGAACACGCCGCGCGCGGTGACGGGGGAGGGGTCGCCCGAGGCGAAGGCTCCATCGGCCAGCCCGGCCACATACTGCGCTTCGGAGCGCAGAATGGCCATGTCGGCCGTCGTCATGCCCATGTCCTCGGCCGTCCAGTAGCTGCCGCCGAGGCCTTCGATGGCGCGGGCGAAGCTTTTCAGCAGGGCCGGGGATTTCTGCGTGGCCGGATCGCCGAGGATCACAGCCTTGCCACCGCCCAGCGGCAGATCGGCGGCCGCGTTCTTGTAGCTCATGCCTTCGGACAGGCGCAGCACATCGGTGAGCGCCTCGGCCTCGCTGGCATAAGGGCGCATCCGCAGGCCACCGGCGGCGGGGCCGCGGGTGGTGGAATGCAGGGCGATGAAGCCCGTCAGCCCCACCTCGGGGGCCTCCACGCGGTAGACGGCCTGATGGCTGTCGGTGGCGATTTCGGTCACGGTGGGCTGGATGGTCTGGCTAACTTGGTCGGTCACGGCGCGCGCTCCTGAATAACTCCCTTCATCCTAAAATAAGGAGCCTACCGGAGTGTTTCTCACCAAAGATTCTCGCGGAGGGTTGGCTGCTTGGTGGTTTTGGCTCATAATTAATCAAATATTGGAGGAAATCGCCATGGATGAGTTGGACCGCAAGATTGTGCGCGCCTTGCAGGCGGATGGCCGTCTGCGCATCGCGGATCTGAGCGAGCGGGTGGGGCTCTCGCCCACGCCCTGCGCGCGGCGGGTGGCCAAGCTGGAGGAAAGCGGTGTGATCACCGGCTACCGGGCCGAGGTGAACCCGGCCAAGCTGGGCCTGCCGCTGACCGTCTTCATCGCGGTGGAGCTGGAACGGCAGAACAGCGCCGATCTGGGTGTGTTCGAAACCGCCATTGCGCGCTTTCCGGAAGTGGTGGAGTGCCACCTGCTGACCGGCTCGCGCGACATCCTGTTGCGCGTCGTGGCCGCCGATCTGGCCGCCTTCGATCGCTTCATGGAAGATGGCCTCATGCGGGTGCCGGGCATCCGCAACCTCAACTCAAGCTTCACCCTGCGCACGATGATCAAGCGCGACGTGCGCCCGTAAGGCCATCAGCGGCGGCTTCTCCACAGGAAGCGTAAGTTATCCACAGGGGGCAGGGCTTGTCATGCCCGGCGCGGCGGCTGATATTGACACCTATGAGTCTGCCCCCCGGTTTTCTGGATGAATTGCGCACGCGCGTTTCGCTCTCCCAAGTGGTGGGGCGGAAGGTGATGTGGGATGCGCGCAAGTCCAATCAGGGCAAGGGCGACATGTGGGCGCCTTGCCCCTTCCATCAGGAAAAATCCGCGTCTTTCCATGTGGATGACCGCAAGGGCTACTATTACTGCTTCGGCTGCCACGCCAAGGGGGACGCGATCTCCTTCGTGCGGGAAACCGAGAATGTGGATTTCATGGAAGCCGTGCGCATCCTTGCGGGTGAGGCCGGGATGCAGATGCCCGCGCGCGATCCGCAGGCGCAGAAGAAGGCCGACCGTCGCACGCAGCTGGCCGAGGTGATGGAACAGGCGGTGCAGTTCTTCCGCCTGAACCTTGCAGCCGGGGGCGGTTTCGCCGCACGGGAATATCTGGACCAGCGCGGCATGGCGCAGGCCACGCGGGAGCGCTTCGAGATCGGCTTTGCCCCGGCGGGCTGGCAAGGGCTCTACGATCATTTGCGCGGCAAGAACGTACCGGAAGAGCTGATCATCGGCGCAGGGCTGGCGAAGGCCTCAAACAAGGGCGGCAAGCCCTATGACGTCTTTCGCAACCGCATCATCTTCCCGATCCGCGACGCGCGCGGGCGCTGCATCGCTTTTGGCGGGCGCGCGATGGATCCGACGGACAATGCGAAATACCTGAACTCTCCGGAAACCGAGCTGTTTGACAAGGGCCGCAGCCTCTACAACCACGCCCCGGCGCGCGAGGCGGCGGGCAAGGGGCAGACGCTGGTTGTGGCCGAGGGCTACATGGACGTGATCGCGCTGTCGGTGGCGGGCTTCGGGGCCACGGTGGCGCCGCTGGGCACGGCCATTACCGAGGATCAGCTGCGCCTGCTGTGGCGCATCGCGCCGGAGCCGATCATAGCGCTGGATGGCGATTCAGCCGGCCTGCGCGCCGCGCGTCGCGTGATCGATCTTGCTCTGCCGTTGCTTGAGTCGGGCAATTCCCTGCGGTTTGCGATCCTGCCGGAAGGACAGGACCCGGACGATCTGATCAAAGCCAAGGGCCCGGACGCCATGCAGGCGGTGCTTGATGGGGCGCGGCCCATGGTGAGCCTCCTGTGGGAGCGCGAAACCGAGGGGCAGGTTTTTGACAGCCCCGAACGCCGCGCCGCGTTGGACAAGCGCCTGCGTGCGGCGGTGTCACTGATCCGCGACCCTTCCATCCGCGGCCACTATGGCGAAGAGATCAAGCGGATGCGGCAGGAGCTGTTCTTCCCGCAGCGCCCGCGTGCCCAATGGAGCGGGGGAAGCGGTGGGAAAGGCAGCTGGCGTGCGCGAGGCACGCCGGAGCCGGTACGCGCCTCCACCAAACACTCTCTGCTGGTGACGGCAGACCCCGCCACCGAGGATCGTCTGCGCGAAGCCGTGATCCTTGCGAGCCTTGTGCTGCACCCCGATGTGCTGGCGCGCTTTGAGAGCGCGCTCGAGATGTTGGAGTTCTCCGATCCCGATCACGCCCGCATCCGCGATGTGTTGTTGCGGGCACACCCGGCAAGCTCTGATGCCGCGAAAGAGGCCATCGCCACGGCGCTCGGGCCGGACGCCCTTGAAAACCTCTTCGCGCCCCGCCATGTCCAAATCTCCCCGACCGTGCGCACTCCGGGCGATACCACCATCGCCGCGATGTGCGTGGCCGAGGCCATGGCCAAGCTGAAGGCCCGGCGCGGCGCGCAGCGCGAGATCGCCGAGGCGATGGAGGATCTGACCGGCGTGGCCGACGAGGGGCTGACGTGGCGTTTGCAGCAGGCGGCTGAAGCCCTGAACCGGGCCGAACGCAGCGAAACCGAAGACACCACCGAATATGAAACAGGCAGCAATGGCGCGCTGGTGAGCCGCGAGGAGCGGGAAACCTTCGACAAGCTGTTGCAGGGCATTAAGTACACGAAGGGCAAAGGATAGGGCCTCCGGCGCGCTTTCGTAAGGAAGAGGATGTGGAAAACGGGTAGACATGGAGGCGAATCATCGATTCGCCCAGCGTGATTCGCACCAGACCGCCCGGAATTCCCGCCCTGAATCAGGAGCAACGCATGGCCGCCAAAGACACCGACGACCGCAAGCAGCAGGACGACAGCGATAACGAGCCGATGACCGATATGAGCCAGGCCGCGATCAAACGCATGATCGCGGAGGCCCGGGAAAAAGGCTACATCACCTACGATCAGCTCAACGAAGCCCTGCCCCCCGAGCAGGCCTCTTCCGAGCAGATCGAGGACGTGATGTCGATGCTCTCGGAAATGGGCATCAACGTGATCGAGGCCGAAGAGGCCGAGGAAGCCGAAGCCGAGAACAAATCCACCGCCGTGGCCACCACCGCCGACAGCCGCGAAGTGGCCGTTTCGTCGGGTGAAACCGAAAAGCTCGACCGCACCGACGATCCGGTGCGTATGTACCTGCGCGAGATGGGCAGCGTCGAACTGTTGAGCCGCGAGGGCGAGATCGCCATCGCCAAGCGGATCGAAGCCGGGCGCAACACGATGATCGCCGGGCTCTGCGAAAGCCCGCTCACGTTTCAGGCCATCACCATCTGGCACGAGGAACTTCTGAGCGAAGACATCCTGCTGCGCGACGTGATCGACCTTGAGGCCACCTTCGGCAACTCGATGGAAGAGGGCGGCGAGGGCAATGTGGTGGACGTGGCCAACGTGCAGTCCGCACCCAAGAAGGAAGCCGAGCAGGAGCTCGACGCCGACGGCAACCCGCTGCGCAACAACGACGACGACGACGACGAGGACGAACAGGCCAACATGTCGCTCGCCGCGATGGAGGCCGCGCTCAAGCCGCGCGTTCTGGAAACGCTGGACCGCGTCGCCCGCGATTACGCCCAGCTTTCGGCGATGCAGGATCAGCGGATCTCGGCGACGCTGAACGAGGAAGAATACTCCGACAACGACGAGGCGATCTATCAGAAGCTGCGCAGTGAGATTGTTGAGTTGGTGAACGAGCTTCACCTGCACAACAACCGGATCGAGGCGCTGATCGACCAGCTTTACGGCATCAACCGCCGGGTGATGTCGATCGACTCCGGCATGGTGAAACTGGCCGATCAGGCCCGCATCAACCGCCGCGAGTTCATCGAAGAGTACCGCGATCACGAGCTGGATCCGAACTGGATGGATCGCATGGCCGAGAAGCCCGGCCGTGGCTGGCAGACCTTCGTAGAGCGCTCATCAGACAAGGTCGAGGAGCTGCGCAACGACATGGCGCAGGTCGGCCAATACGTGGGCCTCGACATCCCCGAATTCCGCCGCATCGTGCAACAGGTGCAGAAGGGCGAGAAGGAAGCACGTCAGGCCAAGAAGGAAATGGTCGAGGCCAACTTGCGCCTCGTGATCTCCATCGCCAAGAAATACACCAACCGGGGCCTGCAGTTCCTCGACCTGATTCAGGAAGGCAACATCGGCCTGATGAAGGCGGTGGACAAGTTCGAATATCGCCGGGGCTACAAGTTCTCCACCTATGCGACGTGGTGGATCCGTCAGGCGATCACCCGCTCTATTGCCGATCAGGCGCGCACGATCCGTATTCCGGTGCATATGATCGAGACGATCAACAAGCTGGTGCGCACCAGCCGCCAGATGCTGCACGAGATCGGCCGGGAGCCCACGCCGGAAGAGCTGGCCGAAAAGCTGCAGATGCCGCTTGAGAAGGTGCGCAAGGTGATGAAGATCGCCAAGGAGCCGATCTCCCTCGAAACCCCGATCGGGGACGAGGAAGACAGCCAGCTGGGCGATTTCATCGAGGACAAGAACGCGGTGCTGCCGCTGGATTCCGCCATTCAGGAGAACCTGAAGGAAACCACGACGCGCGTTCTGGCGAGCCTCACTCCGCGCGAGGAGCGGGTTCTGCGGATGCGCTTCGGCATCGGCATGAACACCGACCACACGCTGGAAGAGGTCGGCCAGCAGTTCAGCGTGACCCGCGAACGGATCCGCCAGATCGAGGCCAAGGCGCTCCGGAAGCTCAAGCACCCGAGCCGCTCGCGCAAACTGCGCAGCTTCCTCGATCAGTAACGAAAAGCGCCCTCCGGGGCGCTTTTTTCTTGTCCTGTTTAGGCACGGAATTAAGGCGGCCCTTGGCCGCCGCCGTGCCAGCGCCGGACCGGCCCCATGGGCCGGCGCTTTGGCTGCCGTTGGCGTTTAGCATCAACTTGGAATGTGCGTGGCTGTCATAAAGCACGCCGCTCAACCGGGTGCTGCGCCGCCCCCCGGTCCGGCGCTGGCACGGCGGGGGCTTTTGCCCCGACCCGGGCGAGGGCTGCCCGGCTGGGCGAGAATGTTCCCAAAAGCGCCGCAACCGTTTGACAAGCCCGCGCCGCCATGGTCGCTTGCCGGTCAAACGCGCGAGAGACAAGCGAAAGGCAGGCCCATGACAGCCGATAGGAAAGCCGACATGGAATTCGACTACGTGATCGTGGGCGGCGGCTCCGGTGGGGCCACGCTGGCCGCGCGCCTGAGCGAGGATCGCGACGTGTCGGTCTGCCTGCTGGAGGCCGGCGGTGATGGCAAGAACCTCTTGATCCGCCTGCCCATCGGGGCGGCGATGATGGTGCCCGGCCATCCGGTGCCGATGCACAACTGGGCCTTTGAAACCATCCCGCAGGAAGAGCTCAATTCCCGCCGGGGCTACCAGCCGCGCGGTAAGGCGCTGGGTGGCTCCTCTGCCATCAACGCGATGATCTACACGCGCGGCCACGCGAAGGATTACGACGGCTGGGCCGCCATGGGCTGCGACGGCTGGGGCTGGGCCGATGTGCTGCCCTACTTCCGCAAGTCCGAAGACAACATCCGCGGCGCGGATGACTTCCACGGCGAAGGTGGCCCGTTGCAGGTGACAGACCCGCAAAGCCCGCGCCCGATCAGCCGTGATTTCGTGGAGGCCGCCGTGGCCGCGGGCGTGCCGCGCAACGGCGATTTCAACGGCGCGGAACAGGAGGGCGCGGGGCTCTTCCAGCTCACCCAGTTCCATGACCGCCGCCGGGGCCAGCGCTGCTCGGCGGCGGCCGCCTTCCTGCATCCGGTGATGACACGCGCGAACCTCGAAGTGATCACCCACGCCCTTGGCCGCCGCGTGCTGTTTGACGGCCAAAAAGCCTGCGGCGTTGAGTTTTCCCAGGGCGGAGAGATCCGGCAGGTGAAGGCCCGGCGCGAGGTGATCCTCTGCGCCGGCGCGCTGCAGTCGCCGCAGCTCCTTATGCTTTCTGGTATCGGCAATGGCCACCAGCTGCGCGCCCATGGCATCGATGTGGTGCAGGATCTTCCGGAGGTCGGCCTGAACCTGCAGGATCACGTGGACACCGTGCTGGGCTATGAGGTCAACACCACCGATCTCTTCGGCGTCGGGCTGAAGGGCGGCGGGCGGCTGATCAAGGCACTTCGGCGCTGGCGCAAGGAGGGGCGCGGCATGGCGGCCTCGAACTTCGCCGAAGCCGGGGCGTTTCTGTCCGTCGGCAAGGCGGCGCAGGCCGAGGGCTGGCCCGATGTGCAGATGCATTTCGTCATTGGCCGCCTGATCAACCACGCGCGGACAGTGAAGCCGGGCTATGGTGTCACACTGCACACCTGCCTGCTGCGCCCCAAGAGCCGGGGCTGGGTGCGGCTGGGCACGAGCGATCCCGCAGATGCGCCGATGATCGATCCGGGCTTTCTGGAGGGGCAGGGCGATGCGGAGCTGCTACTCGCCGCCGTCAAACAGGCCCGCGCGATCATGGCCGCGCCGCCGATGGCACAGCACATCACCAAGGATCACGATTGTGCCCATGTGGCCAATGACGCCGATCTGATGGCCGTGGTGCGGGAGAAGAGCGATACCGTCTATCACCCCGTCGGCACCTGCCGCATGGGCAGCGATGCGGCCTCTGTGCTGGATCCGCAGCTGCGCGTGCGCGGCGTGGAGGGCCTGCGCGTGGTCGATGCCTCGGCCATGCCGCAGATCGTCTCCGGCAACACCAACGCGCCGGTGATCATGATGGCCGAGAAGGCCGCCGACATGATCAAGCAGGCCCGCAAGAGCGCATGAGGCTTGACAGCGGGCCGGGCGCGGGGGCCACTCTGCGCCCATGACATCGCTGGCTCAACGCTTCTGGAACCTCAACGCGCGTGGCTTTGAAAAGCAGGTGCTGCGGCTCGTCACCAATCAGGCCGCGCTGCGCCGGCTGTACGACAGGCTCGCGCCGATCAGCTACCGCCGCCTCAAGGACATGCGCTTCGCCCCGGCCCTGATCGAGGCCGGCGGTTTCACCGCGCGGGGGCGCTGGTGCACGCGCGGCGAGGGCGCGCAGGCCGGGCTGCTGTTCTACATCCACGGCGGCGGCTTCTGCATCGGCTCGCCCAAAACCCACGGGCGACTCGTGGCGGCACTGGCCGGGGCGGCGGGGCTCAAAGGGCTGGCGGTGGCCTATCGCCTTGCCCCCGAACACCCTTTCCCGGCGGCCATCGAGGACGTTGTCGAGGCGTATCAGGCCGTGCTGGCCGCAGGCTGGCTGCCCGAGCGCATCGTGATCGCGGGCGACAGCGCGGGCGGCAATCTGGCGCTTTCGCTGCTGACGGAGGCCAAGCGCCTCGGCCTGCCGCGCCCTGCCGGATGCATGGCCATCGCGCCCGCCGTGGATCTGAGCGGGGAAAGCCCCTCGCTCCGTGAAAACGCCGCAAGCGAGATGCTCTTGCCGGAGAAGTGGCTCGGCATCGCGCTTGACGGCTATCTGGCCGGGGCGGACCCGAAAGATCCGCGCGCCTCGCCGCTGTTTGGCGATTTCGAGGGCGCGGGCCCTGTGTTCCTCACCGTCGGCGCGGGGGAGCTGTTTCGCGATGAATCCCGCCGGATGCGCGATGCCCTGCAAGCGCAGGGCGTGGCGGTGACCTACGAGGAAGTGCCGGACGTCCACCACGTCTGGCACCTGCGCTTTGGCCAGAGCCCCGAGGCCGATGCCGCCGTGGCCCGCATGGGCACCTTTGCCCGCGCATGCCTGCCGGGCGGCGGCGCGCCGGATTGACCTCGCGCCCCGGCTGCGGCACATCTTGGCGGCCCCGAAAGGACAGCCGATGACGAAACCCTTCCTGATCCTGCAACTGCGTCCAGAGGCGGAAGCCGCTGACGACGAATACGCCGCCTTCCTCGCCAAGGGCGGGCTCGCGGAGGCCGAGGTGCACCGCATCCGGCTGGATTGCGAGGACCTGCCTGAAAGCCTTGATCTGGCGGAGTATTCCGGCGTGATTGTCGGCGGCGGGCCGGGTTGCGTGAGCGATGCCGAAAGCGAAAAGACCCCGACCGAAAAGAAGATCGAAGACGCCATCCTCGCGCTGATGCCCGCCATCACCGCGCAGGACAAACCCTTCCTTGGCTGCTGCTACGGCATCGGCATTCTTGGAGCGCATCTGGGCGGCGATGTCTCCAAGGAACGCTTTGGCGAGCCGGTGGGTGCCGCCGATTGCACGCTCACCGAGGCCGGCGCGGCGGATCCGTTGCTCGCCGGGATGCCCGCACGCTTTGATGCGCTCGTGGGCCATAAGGAGGCGATGCAGGCGCTGCCGAAGGGCTGTGTGCATCTTGTCTCCGCGCCCTCCTGCCCATTCCAGATGGTGCGCTTTGGGCAGAACGTCTACGCGACGCAGTTCCACCCGGAGGCCGATGCCGAGGGCTTCGCGCTGCGCATCCGCATCTATCGCAACAAAGGCTATTTTCCGCCCGAGGAGGCCGAGGCGCTCACCGAACGGGTGCGCGCCACGCCGGCAAAGGAACCCGCGCGCATCCTTGCCAATTTCGTGTCCCGATACCGGGAGGGCTGAGCCATGGGCCTTGGATTGGAACTGGATCACATCGCCGTCGCCGCGGAAACGCTGGAAGAGGGCGTGGCTTGGGTCGAAGAGCGGCTGGGCGTGCAGATGCTGCCCGGTGGCCAGCACCCGCTGATGGGCACGCACAATAGGCTGCTGGGGCTGGCCGACGGGCTTTATTTTGAGGTCATCGCCGTCGATCCGGCCGCGCCTAAGCCGCCCCACGCCCGCTGGTTCGATCTGGATCGTTTTTCCGGCCCGCCGCGCATTGCGAACTGGATCCTGCGCACGCCGGATCTTGCGGCGGCCTTCGCCGCCTTTGGCCCGGCAGCGGGCACACCGGTTGCGCTGGCGCGGGGCGATCTGCGCTGGCAGATGGCGGTGCCGGAGACGGGCATCCTGCCGCTGGATGGCATCTTCCCCGCCCTGATCGAATGGGAAAGCGCGGCGCATCCGGCGCAGCGTCTGGCCCCGAGCGGGCTGCGGCTTTCGCGGCTGGACGTACGCCACCCCGAAATCGATACGCTCTACTTGCCCGGCTTTTCCGACCCCCGTGTGGCTTTCCTAAGCGGGCCTGCCGGGTTTTCGGCCCGTTTCGAGGGCCCCGATGGTGAAAGAACCCTCACATGACGATCCGGCCCGCCACCAAAGCCGACTGCCCCGCCCTCGAAGCCATCTGGACACCGATGATCCGGGACACGCTGGTGACGTTCAACAGTGTCACCCGCAGCGTGGCCGATCTGGAAGCGATGATCGCCGAGAAGGCCGCCTCGGGCTATGCGTTCCTCGTTGCTGAAGCCGCGCCGGGGCAGGTGGCGGGCTTTGCCACTTACGGCCAGTTTCGCGGTGGCGTGGGCTATGCCCATACGATGGAGCACACGATCATCCTCGCGCCGCAGGCCCATGGCAAAGGACTGGGTCGGGCGCTGATGGCGGGGGTGGAGGATCACGCCCGCGCGCGCGGCGCGCATTCCATGTTTGCCGGGGTGAGTTCCGGCAATCCGGCGGGTGTCGCCTTCCACGCGCGGCTTGGTTACGCGGAAGTGGCGCGGCTCTCGCAGGTCGGGCGCAAGTTCGATCAGTGGCTTGATCTCGTCCTGATGCAAAAGTTCCTGTGAAAGGTACAATCGTCGCGCTGACAGGGCGTGCCGAAGGCGATAGGATTCCCCCATGTCGATCTGGACCCGCATCTCCGAAGCCCTCGCGGCACTCACCAGTGGCGAAAGCCTTGCCGAGGTTTTCGACAAACTGCGCGCGCCGCCCGAACGCTCCGTGGCCTTCGCCATCGCCGTGATCGCGCTGGGGGCGAAGATGGCCAAGGCCGACGGGCTGGTGACGCGCGATGAGGTCACCGCCTTCCGGGAAGTCTTTCATATCCCCAAGGAAGAAGAGGCCAACGCCGCGCGCGTCTTCAACATGGCGCGGCAGGACGTGGCGGGGTTCGAGCTTTATGCCGAGCGCATCAATCGCATGTTCGGCGAGGAGCGCGGCGCGGTTTGCGATCTGATGGAGGGGCTCTTCCACATCGCCATGGCCGATGGGGAGTACCACCCGGGCGAGGATGATTTCCTGCACCGCGTGGCCGAGATCTTCGGCATGGGCGAGCGCGAGTTCCGCGCTCTGCGCACCCGTTTCGTGCCGGATGCCGAGCCGGACCCCTACGAGGTGCTCGGGATCACGCCCGAGGCCACGCCGGAAGAAGCCCGCGCCGCTTGGCGGGCGCTGGTGCGCGAAACCCACCCCGATCGCATGATGGCGCGCGGGGTGCCGGAGGAGGCCGTGAAACTGGCCGAAAAGCGCCTGATCGCCGTCAATCGCGCCTGGGAAGAGATCAGCCAGTCGGCGGCCTGAGCCATGCGCATCGCCACCTATAACGTCGAGTGGTTCACCAATCTTTTCGATGAGAAGGACAGGCCACAGCCTGATGGCGGCTGGTCGGGCCGCCGCGATGTGACGCGCGAACAGCAGCTTGAGGCGCTGGGCATCGTCTTCACCGCGATGGATGCCGATGCGGTGATGATCATTGAGGCGCCGGACACCAACCGCCACCGCTCCACTGTCGCCGCGCTGGAAAATTTCGCCCAGCTCTACGGGCTGCGCACGCGCGCCGCGCTCACCGGTTTCACCAATGACACCCAGCAGGAACTGGCGCTGCTCTATGATCCCGACGCGCTCACCGCGCGGCATGATCCCCAGTCCGGGCTAGAGGCGCAGAGGGGCTGGGTGCCGCGCTTTGACGGGGAATTCCCGCTGGATCTGGACGTGGACGCCGCGCCGGAAACCATCCGCTTCTCCAAGCCGCCGCTGGAGGTGGCCGCTCGCAGTGCAGCGGGGGGTGAGTTCCGCATGATCGGGGTGCATCTGAAATCCAAGGCCCCTCACGGCGCGCGCACGCGCGACGAGGTGATCCGCATCTCCATCGCCAACCGCCGCAAGCAGCTCGCGCAGGCCGTCTGGCTGCGCCGCCGGGTGGAGGCGCATCTGGCAGCGGGCGATCCGCTGATCGTGCTGGGCGATCTGAACGACGGCCCCGGATTGGATGAATACGAGAAACTCTTCGGCCGCTCCGGCGTGGAGATCGTGATGGGCGAGGCCGATGCCGCGCCGCTGTTTGATCCTCACGCCCGGCAGGCCGCCACCCAGAAGATGGGCGCGCAGCCGGCCACCTCGCGCTTCTTCATCGCCGAGGAAAACCGCTACCTTTCGGCTTTGCTCGATTACATCCTGATCTCACCAGACCTGCGGGAGAAAGCCCCGCGCTGGCGCATCTGGCATCCGTTCGACGATCCCGCCTGCTACCGCACGCCGGAGCTGCGGCAGGCCTTGCTGACGGCCTCCGATCACTACCCCGTCACGCTTGACATCGACCTTTAGGCGCGGCCTCTTTCAGCGCCACGCCGGAAGGCGTATATTGGGGGTATGAAACAGCTGTCCGCCTGCCTGCTCGCCGCTCTCATTGCTTTCTCCGCGCCGCTTATGGCGCAGGAGGCCGATGACTCGCGGAAAGACGAGGGGCTCTCCCTCATGCAGGAGGGGCTTTCGCTGCTCTTTGAAGAGCTTCTGAAGGATATGGAGCCCGCGCTGCGCGATCTGCAGGATCTGCAGCGGGATTTCCAGCAGGACATGGGCCCGGCGCTGGAAGAGCTGATGCAGCGGCTCGGCGATCTGAGCGAATACCACGCGCCGGAAGTGCTGGAGAACGGCGATATCCTGATCCGCCGCAAGACGCCGGAGGAATTGCAGCTGGAGCGGCCGCTGGAAGAGGGCGAGATCGAGATTTGAGTGGCCTTAAGCCCGCAGCCTGACGTCGAAGAGATATTGCCCAACAGGCACTGTTGGGCCGCGCCGTCCCGCCCCCGTCAAACCGGAGGTTTGCCTACGGCAAAACGGGCGGCGCTACTGTTTCACATCTTGGTCCATTCCTTCAGGTCTGAGGGCCTTAGACCGGGTGGATCACTTCCGTCTCGGCCCCCAGCGCCGCCGCGAGCGAGGCAAAGCGCGCCTGCGCGACTTCGCCGAACAGATCTTCCGCCTCATGCGACAGCCGCAGCTCCAGAACCTGTTTCTTCGGGTAGTACTTCAGCTTGCCCAGGTGCTCCGGGTTTGTCGTGCTGAACATCGCGCCAAAGCGCATTGCCTTGCCCAGAACCTCGGCCTCGCGCATCCGCTTCTCCGTCATCAGCGAGAAGAGCGGCTCAAAGCTGCTGCCCGCGCGGCTGTTCTTGTAGCGGTGCAGCAGCGCCAACCCGAGGTAGACGCGCTCCCAATGCTTCAGCCCGCCCATGTTGGCGCGGGTGGCGTTGTCGAAACAGACCTCGGCGCGGTAATCGGGGTGCGCGCGCCAGCTCACGTCATGAAGCAGACAGGCCGCGCGCAGCAGGCGGAGATCTTCGTATTTCTCGGTCTTGAACAAGGGCTTTACGAAATTGTAGAGCGCCTTGCCGAAACCCGGCGTGCGGGCGTCCTTGGCCTCGGAAAAGCGGCAGGCCTCGATCAGCGGATCGCGGTGGCGCAGCTGATCGGGCATCTGCTCATAGAGCAGCCCTTCGCGGATCCCGTAGGAGGAGACGGCGATTTCCTGTGGCGTGAAGGTGATCAGCAGCCGCTTGAGCACTTCGCAGGCCAGCGGCACGAGGCTCATCCGGGCCTCGGAAATGCCGGCCTCGCTGCGCAGCACCTGAAGATCCTGTTTGCCGATCCATTTGATCGTCGCCTTCACGTCGCTCGGACGCATGCGGTATTCGTGCAGCACCTTCAGCGGGTAGCCCCGGCGCTGCATGTCGAGCCGGGCGATGGCGCGCCAGCTGCCGCCCACGAGAAAGAGCCGCTTCTGATCCGCCGGAAAATCGGCGCGCAGCCCTTCGATGATCTCGCGGATGTATTCGGCACGACCTTTCTTGCCGCCGGGAATGTCGCGCAGTTTGAGCGGGCCGAGCTTGGAGGTGCGGCGCGTGCCAACCTGCCCGTTGCCCACTTCGGCCAGTTCCATCGAGGAGCCGCCAATGTCGCAGACAAGCCCGCGCGCCGTGGGCCAGCCCAGAAGCACGCCCTGCGCGGACAGCCGCGCCTCTTCCTCGCCATCGATAACGTAGAGGCGGAGGCCGGTCTCCCGGGCTATCTCCTCCCTGAAGCCGGGACCGTCCTCCGCCTCACGCACCGCAGCCGTAGCAACGGCGGAAAGCGGTGCGAGTTCCAATTCGTCAGCCAGCCGCTGGAAGCGTTTGATCGCCGCCAGCGCCCGCGCGCGCCCCTCGGGGTTCAGCCTGCCGGTTTCCGACAGGCCCGAGCCGAGGCCGCACATGATCTTTTCGTTGAAGAAATACGCAGGGCTGCGTGCGGCTCCGTCGAATACGACCATGCGGACCGAGTTGGAGCCAACGTCCACCACGCCCACGCGGGACAGCGCGCGCGACGACGGATCGTTAAACAGCGGTCTGCCGAATGGCCCCCAGTCCTCGCTGGGTGCTTCGGAGCCTCCGTCCATGCGTTCATCCCCTTCAGTCCGGCTTGCACCATGACAATGAGTCGCGGCTTCTGTCAATCGTCTCTCAGTCGTCGGAGTGGGTCAGTTCCGGCACATCGCTTGCCCCTGCGGAACCACGGCCCGAAAGCGAGGGGTTCTCCATGAAGAAGCGGTGGCAGTTGAACGGCGTTTCCTCGCCGGAAACCTCGGGCCGCAGGAAGCTGCCATCAGGCTGCATCACCCAGCTCTGCGCCACATCGGCGAGGTTGGCCGCCATGATCTGGCTCACGATCTGGGCTTTCACGGTGGGGTTCGTGGCCTCCACCAGCGTTTCGACGCGGCGGTTGAGGTTGCGGCCCATCCAGTCGGCGGAGGAGAAATAGACCTTCGCCTTCTTCGAGGGCAGCCCGTGGCCATTGCCGAAACAGACAATGCGCGAATGCTCAAGGAACCGCCCGACGATGGATTTCACCCGGATGTTGTCCGAGAGCCCCTTGATGCCGGGGCGCAGCCCGCAGATGCCGCGCACGATGAGGTTGATCTTCACCCCGGCCTGGCTGGCGGCATAGAGCGCGTCGATCACGTCGGGTTCGATGATGGCGTTCATCTTGGCCCAGATCTCGGCCGGTTTGCCTTCGGCGGCAAAGGCCGCTTCGCGTTCGATGTTTTCGATCAGGGTGGATTTCAGCGTGAGCGGCGCGATGTTGAGGTTCTCAAGCCCCACCGGCTGGGCGTAGCCCGACAGGTAGTTGAACACTTTGGTCGCGTCCCGCCCGAGCGCATCATCGCAGGTGAAGAAGCTGAGATCGGTATAGATGCGCGCCGTGATCGGGTGGTAGTTCCCGGTGCCGTAGTGCGAATAGGTGACAAGCTTGTTGCCCTCGCGGCGGACAACGCAGCTGATCTTGGCGTGGGTCTTGTAGTTGACGAAGCCGTAAACAACGTGGGCACCGGAGCGTTCCAGCCGCCGGGACTGGTGGATGTTGGCCGCCTCGTCAAAACGCGCTTTCAGCTCCACCAGCGCGGTGACGGATTTGCCGTTCTCGGCGGCTTCACAGAGCGAGGCGACGATGGGCGAGTTCTGCGAGGTGCGGTAGAGCGTTTGCTTGATCGCCAGCACATTGGGATCGCGCGCGGCCTGCTCAAGGAAGCGCACCACCATGTCGAAAGTTTCGTAGGGGTGGTGCAGCAGCATGTCCTTCTGCTTGATCGCGGCGAACATGTCGCCCTCGTGATCCTGCACACGTTCAGGCACGCGGGGCGCGAAAGAGGGCCAGAGCAGCTCGCGGCGGTCATCCAGCACCAGCTCCTTCAGATCGGCCACGCCGATCATGCCCTCGATCTCCACCACCTCGCCGGGCGCGACGCCCAGCTCTTCCATGATCATCTCGCGCAGCGCATCGGGCGCACCGGCGGACATCTTGAGCCGGATCACGTCCCCCCGGCGGCGGCGCTTGAGCGCCACTTCGAACTCGCGCACCAGATCCTCGGCCTCTTCCTCCACCTCCAGATCGCTGTCGCGCAGCACGCGGAAGGTACAATGTCCCTTCGTCTTGTAGCCGGGGAACAGGCTGTCCAGATGCAAAAGCAGAAGGTCCTCCAGCGGCAGCACGCGATGTTCACCGGCCTCCGAAGGCAGTACGACGAAGCGCTCGATCTGCTGCGGCACCGGCAGCAGCGCTTCCAGCCCGCGCTTGTCCTTGGCGCGCTCCAGCATCAGCGCCAGCGCGAAGCCGGTGTTGGGGATGAAGGGGAAAGGGTGCGCCGGGTCGATCGCCATCGGCGTGAGGATCGGGAAGACCTGTGTGAGGAAGTATTCGCTCAGGTAGGCGCGGTCCTCCTTTGTCAGCTCATCAGTCTGCAGGATGAAGATCTGGTTGGCGTCCAGCTCTTCCTGCAATGCGCCCCAGACAGACTGCTGCCGCTGCATCAATGTGCGGGCGTTCTCGTTGATCAGCTCCAACTGCTCGGCGGGTGAGAGCCCATCGGCGGCGGGCGTGGTGTTGCCTTCCTTGTTCAACTCGCGCAGGCCCGCGACGCGGACGGTGTAGAACTCATCGAGGTTGGTGGCCGAGATCGACAGGAAGCGCACCCGCTCCAGCAGCGGCACGCGGGGGTTCTCGGCCTCTTCCAGCACGCGCCAGTTGAAGGCGAGCCAGCTCAGCTCGCGATTCATGAAGCGTTTGGGCCCGGAGAATTCCTCCTCGGGCAGGGTGATGGGCGCGGGCATGGGGGCCCGAAGGAAATCGGCCTGGGTCATTTGGGTCATATCACTGCAATCTGTGACGCTATGATGACGCGGGCGGCGGCGGGCTGCAACGGTCCTCAAGGACGCGGGCCGCCAGCGGGCGCGTTACCGGCTGCTTGCGCGCCAGCGCCGCTTTGTCCAGCGCAGCCACCAGATCGGCTGCACTGCCAAGGGCGCGCTCCATGCGGCTGACGAGGTAGGGGATCACGGTGGGATCCACCGGTGTCTGGCGGTCGTTGAACAGCTTGAGCAGCACGGCTGAGAGCAGCGCATCGTCGGGCGGCTCGATCTGGGTGATCGCGGTGCCCTGCATGCGGCTTGCGAGATCGGGCAGGGTGAGCGGCCAGCGGCTGGGAGCCTGTGCGCCCGTCACGAGCAGGGCGTTGCCGGAGGCCAGCGTCAGGTTGTGCAGGTGAAAGAGCGCCGCCTGCGCGTCAGGGTCATCGGCGATGGCGGGCACGTCCTCGACGACAACGGGGCTGCTTGCAAGCGCTTCGATATCGGCGGTTGCCAGTGTGGCGGCCTTCACGATCCGCGCGCCAGTCTCGGCGGCGAACACATGGGCGAGGTGGGTCTTGCCCGCGCCACGCGGGCCGATCAGCGCCATCTTGCCGTTGGGCCAGCCTTGCGGCACGGCAAGCGTGGCCACGGCCACGGCATTGGCCGGGGAGATATAGAAATCCTCCCGCCCCAGCGCGGGCTTGCTGCGCAGATCAAAGGCAAGCTGTTCGGCCACAGGCGCTACTCCGCGTCCTTCTCGGCCTGCCCCTTGTAGAGACGGCCATCCTTGTACTCCGCAATCACGAAGCGGGCGAGCACGCCAAGGGCGGCGGCCACGGGCACCGCGATCAGCATGCCGACGAAGCCGAAGAGCGTGCCGAACGCTGAAAGCGCAAACAGCAGCCAGACCGGGTGCAGCCCCACCGAGGAGCCCACGAGCTTGGGTGTGAGCACATTGCCCTCGATCATCTGGCCCGAGGCAAAGATCGCGGCGACGATGCCGATATGCACCCAATCGCCCCACCACTGAAACAGCGCAAGCCCGATGGCCAGCGCGCCGCCCACCAATGCGCCCACGTAGGGGATAAAGGTCAGCGCGCCCGCGATGACGCCCACCACGAGGCCGAACTGCAGCCCAGCAATCATCAGCGCCACGGCATAGTAGATGCCCAGGAGCAGGCAGACGGTGCCTTGCCCGCGCAGGAAAGAGGCCAGCGTGGCGTCGATCTCGCTGGCCAGCCTGCGGATCACCGGGGCGTGGTCGCGCGGCAGCAGCGAGTCGATCCGCGCGATCATGCGGTCCCAGTCAAGAAGCAGGTAGAAGGCCACCACTGGCGAGACAACGAGCAGCACCACCACGTTGATCAGCGAAAACGCCGTGCTGACGGCGGTGGAAATCACCTCGCCGCCATGGGCTTTCACCGCGTCGCCGATGGAGGCGAGCGATTGGCTGATGGTGGAGTTCTCGTCCAGAATTTGCGGGAAATGCAGCACGAGGAAATTGCGCAGATCGGCAAAAAGCTCCGGCGCGGCGTTGAACAGCGCCACCGTCTGCTCGATCAATGTCGGCAGGATCAGCAGGATCATCAGCGCGAAGGCAAGGATTGCCATCAAGGTGATGATCGCCGTGGCCGCGGCGCGCGAGAGCCCCCAGCGCTCCAGCCGGTCGGCGATGGGATCCAGGAAATAGGCGATGGCCGCGCCGATCACGAAGGGCAGGATCACGTCGCCAAGCGCCCAGAGCACGGCGAGGATCGCAAGGGTTGTCAGCCCCCAGTAGGTCGTCTGTTCCTTCACGCTGAGCGCCATGGGCCTCACCTTTCGCTGCTTTGCTGTTTGTCTGGCCGATTGGGAGGGGGAGTTCAAGCGCAAGCCATGGCGGGCGGCGGCGATGCTCTGCATTGCGGCAGCGCGCCGATTGCCCTAAACCCAGCGCTGATCCGCGGTGCAGCCGCACCGACCACATCCTTCCTACAAGGGGCCCGCCATGCGCCTTTCCCGCTATTTCCTTCCCGTGCTGAAGGAAAACCCGTCCGAAGCCCAGATCGTGTCGCACCGCTACATGCTGCGCGCGGGCATGATCAAGCAAAGCGCCGCCGGCATCTATTCCTGGCTGCCGCTGGGCTACAGGGTTCTGAAGAACATCGAGAAGATCGTGCACGAAGAGCAGATCCGCGCCGGCCATATCCCGATGCTGATGCCGACGCTGCAATCGGCAGACCTCTGGCGCGAATCCGGCCGCTACGACGACTACGGGCAGGAAATGCTGCGCATCAGCGACCGCCACGGCCGCGACATGCTCTACGGCCCGACCAACGAAGAGCTGATCACCGATATCTTCCGCAGCCACGTGGGCAGCTACAAGGATCTGCCGCTGACGCTCTATCACATCCAGTGGAAATTCCGCGACGAGATCCGCCCGCGCTTCGGCGTGATGCGCGGCCGCGAGTTCCTGATGAAGGACGGCTACAATTTCGACCTCACCAAGGAAGACGCGCTGCATGCCTACAACCGCCACCTGGTGAGCTACCTGCGCAGCTACGAGCGCATGGGGCTTCAGGCGATCCCGATGCGCGCCGACGGTGGCCCGATCGGCGGCGACTACACCCATGAGTTCCTCGTGCTGGCCGAAACCGGCGAGAGCGAAGTCTTCTACGACAGCGAGATCACCGATCTGAAATTCGGCGACCGCGCCATCGATTACGACAGCGTCGAGCAGTGCCAGGCGGTGCTGGAGGAATTCACCTCCCGCTACGCCCGCACCGATGAGACCCACGATGAAGCGATCTTCGCCGAAGTGCCCGAGGCCCGCCGCCGCGTGGCGCGCGGCATCGAAGTGGGGCAGATCTTCTACTTCGGCACCAAATACTCCGAGCCGATGGGCGCCACCGTGGTGAACGAAAAGCAGGATCAGGTGCCGGTGCATATGGGCAGCCACGGCATCGGGGTGAGTCGCCTGCTGGGCGCGATCATCGAAGCCAGCCATGACGACAAGGGCATCATCTGGCCGGAAGGGGTCACGCCCTTCCACGTGGGCATCGTGAACCTCAAGCAGGGCGACGAGGAAGCCGATGCCGCCTGCGAGGCGCTCTACAAGAGCTTCACCGCGCTGGGCCTCGAGCCGCTTTACGACGACCGCAACGAGCGCGCCGGTGCCAAATTCGCCACGATGGATCTCATCGGCCTGCCGTGGCGCATCACCGTCGGCCCGCGCGGGTTGAAGAACGGCGTCGTCGAGCTCACCAGCCGCCGCACGGGTGAAAGCGAGGAACTCGCACCCGAGGCCGCCGTGGAGAAGGTCGCGCAGATCTACGCAGGCCTGTAAAGGCTTTCCGGTAAGCAAGGGGGCTCTGCCCCCGGCCCCTGCGGGGCCTCCCCCGAGATATTTGGGGAACAAAGTGGGGCCCCATCATCTTGGTGAAAATATCCGCGGGGTGCGGGGCAGCCAGCCCCGCTCCTTGCCTCTCCGAAAGCACCGCTTGCGGAGTGGGGCGGTTTCTTGGGAAAAACGCCTTGCGTCACGGCCGGAACACCGGTAGAGGGCGCGGGTTCACTTTGAGAACATGGCGGCGGGTTGATTCCCGCCGTTTGGGTTCGACGAGGGTTTGCGATGAGCGCTTGCCCTCCTCTCAACTCCAACGCCAATAAAGGCTGACGAAATGCAAAGCCAAAACATTCGCATTCGGCTGAAGGCTTTCGATTTCCGCGTGCTGGATGCCTCCACGCAGGAGATCGTCAACACGGCCAAGCGCACCGGCGCTCAGGTCCGCGGCCCGATCCCGCTTCCGAACAAGATTGAGAAGTTCACCGTTCTGCGTGGCCCTCACATCGACAAGAAATCCCGCGACCAGTTCGAGATCCGCACGCACAAGCGTCTGCTCGACATCGTCGATCCGACCCCGCAGACCGTGGACGCGCTGATGAAGCTCGACCTGGCTGCCGGCGTCGACGTCCAGATTTCGGTTTAAGGAGGGTATCCCAAGATGCGCTCTGGAATCATCGCAAAGAAAGTCGGCATGACCCGGCTTTTCATGGAAGACGGCAAGCAGATCCCTGTGACCGTTCTCCAACTGGACAACCTGCAGGTCGTGGACCAGCGCACCAACGAGCGTGACGGCTACACCGCCGTTCAACTGGGTGCCGGTTCCGCGAAAGCAAAACGCACCAGCCAAGCCATGCGCGGCCACTTCGCCAAGGCCAATGTTGCGCCCAAGCGCAAGATTGCCGAGTTCCGCGTGACCGAAGAGAACCTCATCGCCATCGGCGAAGAGATCTCTGCCGAGCACTACATCGTGGGCCAGAAGGTCGACGTGTCCGGCACCTCCATCGGTAAAGGCTTTGCCGGCGCCATGAAGCGTCACAACTTCGGCGGTCTGCGTGCCTCGCACGGTGTGTCCATCTCCCACCGTTCCCACGGTTCGACCGGTCAGTGTCAGGACCCGGGCCGTGTGTTCAAAGGCAAGAAGATGGCTGGCCACATGGGCGCTGCCCGCGTGACCACCCAGAACCTTGAAGTCGTTCGTACCGACGCCGATCGTGGCCTGATCATGATCAAAGGCGCCGTGCCGGGCTCCAAGGGTGGCTGGGTCACCATCAAGGATGCCGTGAAGAAGAAAATGCCTGAAGGTGTTCCGTTCCCGGCCGCGCTGAAATCCGCCGCCGTAGACGCACCTGCCGAGGCTCCGACTGAGGGAGCAGAATAATGAAGGCTGATATCATCAAACTGGACGGCGGCAAGGCCGGGTCCATCGAGCTGGACGAGGCCCTTTTCGGCCTTGAGCCGCGTGCGGACATCCTGCACCGCGTGGTCCGTTGGCAGCGCAACAACGCGCAGGCCGGCACCCACAAGGTGAAGACCCGCTCCGAAACCAGCTACTCCACCAAGAAGATCTACCGCCAAAAAGGCACCGGTGGCGCCCGCCACGGTGACCGCAACGCGCCGATCTTCCGCGGTGGTGGTATCTACAAGGGCCCGACGCCCCGCAGCCACGGCCACGAACTGCCGAAGAAATTCCGCAAGCTCGGCCTGAAGCACGCCCTCTCCGCCAAGGCGAAAGCCGGCGAGCTGGTCGTGATCGACGCTGCTGAAGCCGAAGGCAAAACCAGCGTTCTGGCCAAACAGGTGAAGAACCTGGGCTGGAAGCGCGCGCTGATCATCGATGGTGCTGCCGTGAACGAAGGTTTCGCGAAGGCTGCACGCAACATCGAAGGGCTGGACATCCTGCCCGGCATCGGCGCCAACGTCTATGACATCCTCAAGCGTGACACGCTCGTGATCACGAAGGCGGGTGTCGAAGCACTGGAGGCTCGTCTGAAATGAGCGCGAAGGCAGAACACTACGACGTGATCCGCAAGCCGATCATCACCGAGAAATCCACGATGGCCTCCGAAAACGGTGCCGTGGTTTTTGAAGTCGCGATCGACGCCAACAAACCGCAGATCAAGGAAGCCGTTGAAGGCCTCTTTGGTGTGAAGGTGAAAGCGGTCAACACGACGATCACCAAGGGCAAGGTCAAGCGTTTCCGCGGCCAACTCGGCAAGCGTAAAGACGTGAAGAAAGCCTATGTGACCCTTGAGGAAGGCAACACGATCGACGTGACCACCGGTCTCTGAGATCCGCCTTTCGGTAAGATTGAAGCCCTCCGCAGCGATGCGGGGGGCTTTTTCTTTGTGCCCTTGATTGGGCTTGGTCAGTGTTGCTAGCCTTCCAAAAAACGGGAGGACCAAATGCGACACATACTGACGGTTTCGGCTGTGATGGCAGGGGCGGCGCTTCCGGCGGCGGCCGAGTTGAGCGCGGTCCAGCGGGCCATGATCGAGCGGCGCGCCTGCGAAGCGGCGATCTGGGGCATGCCGGCGGTGGGCGTTTACGATATCGAACTGGCGTTGCAGCGTGATGCCGGGGCCGCGCCCGGTGTCGTTGGCTATATGACCGAGCCGATGGACTCCCGCCATGGGTTCCTGACCGCCAATGACGTCACGCCTTACACCTTCACCGGCCTCTCGACCAAGGATGGCCCCATCGTGATCGATGTGCCTCCTGCCGGGGAGAAGGCCGCGTTCTTCGGAACAATCGTAAACGCGTGGCAGGTGCCGATTGCCGATGTGGGCACCTCGGGTGAGGATGCAGGCGAAGGCGGAAAATACGTAATCCTGCCTCCGGATTTTGAGGGTGCAGCGCCGGAGGGCGATTTCCGCGTCTATCAATCTAATACCTATGGCGTGCATTTCGCGTTCCGGCCTGTGGCCAAGAACGGCGGCAGTTCCGCCGATCAGGCGGCCTATGCGCAGACGCTGAAATGGTATCCGCTGGCCGAGATGGAAAACCCGCCTGAAACCCGCTTCATCGACGTGAAGGTCAATCCGGTGAATACGCTGCCGGTTTATGACATGACCTATTTCCACGATCTCAACACCGTGGTGCAGCGCGAACCGGTGCTGGAGCGCGACAAGGTCATGATGGGGATGCTGGCTTCGCTGGGCATCAAGCGCGGCGAAGCTTTCGAGCCGGATGCCGAAACACAAGAGGCCATGCTCGCTGGCCTGCAATGCGCCTATGATGCGATGCAGGAGCATTTCATCACGCGCTCCGTGGTGCCGCTCTGGGAGGATCGGACGTGGGGTGTCTGGGCCTTTGCCGAAGGCCAGCCCGAAGCCGGTTTTCCTTACGAGACGGAAGATATGGTCTTGATCGATGATCGGGCAGGCGGCTCGTATTCGTGGATCACCTATCTGCCCAGGAAGCTGGGCGGCGGGACGTTCTACCTCACGGGGCTGACAGACAGTGACGGCACTGCGCTGAACGGCGAGGATACCTACAAGCTGACCGTTCCAGCCGATACCCCGGCAGAGGATTTCTGGTCTGTCATCGTCTACAGCATGAACACCAAGGGCTTCGTGGCTGGAAACGAACGTGTGGGGCTCGCCACGCCGGACCTGCCGGAAATGCAGGTGAACGACGATGGCTCGGCGGATGTCTATTTCGCGCCGCAAGCGCCCGAGGGCCTGGAGAGCAACTGGATCCCGACGGGGGAAGATTTCTTCCTGCTCTTCCGCCTTTACGGCCCGAAGGAGGGGTGGATCGAAAGCGGCTGGCAGTTGCCGGATGTGGTGAGGCAGTAGCACGCTCTCGGGGGGATGCTCCGGGTGTCTTGTCAGATAGGGCAGGCATGTAAACGGAAGCGCGTGTAAGTGCTGCCCCTTTTTTTCCTGGCGCGGGCTGGACAGCCCCGCCAACCCCTGATACATCGCCGCAATCCCACAGCCCCGGATTCGTCCGGGGCTGTCGTTTTTGCCGGAATCCGGCAGGAAAATAAGGGACAGGCGGGCACGCACCGCCGCTTGAGACTCGGGCACCTTCGGGGGCCTTCACCTGCACCTCCGGGTGCACAGCAAACGGAAGACAGAAAGCATGGCACTCAAGTCGTATAAACCGACGACGCCGGGCCAGCGTGGGCTGGTACTGATCGACCGTTCGGAGCTCTGGAAAGGACGCCCCGTCAAAGCCCTCACGCAGGGTCTGACGAAGAACGGCGGCCGGAACAACACCGGACGGATCACGCAACGCCGCAAAGGCGGCGGCGCAAAGCGTCTCTATCGCATCGTCGATTTCAAACGGAACAAGTTTGACGTCGCGGCCACCGTGGAACGGATCGAATACGACCCCAACCGCACGGCCTTCATCGCCCTCGTGAAATACGAAGACGGCGAGCAAGCCTACATCCTCGCACCGCAGCGCCTCGCCGTGGGCGACAAAGTGGTTTCCGCTGCCAAGGCTGACATCAAGCCCGGCAACGCCATGCCCTTCTCCGGCATGCCGATCGGTACCATCGTGCACAACATCGAGCTGAAGCCCGGCAAGGGCGGCCAGATCGCACGCGCTGCCGGCACCTACGCCCAGTTCGTGGGCCGCGACGGCGGCTACGCCCAGATCCGCCTCTCTTCTGGCGAACTGCGCATGGTGCGTCAGGAATGCATGGCCACCATCGGTGCTGTGTCCAACCCCGACAACAGCAACCAGAACCTTGGTAAAGCTGGCCGCAACCGCCACAAGGGCATCCGCCCCTCCGTGCGTGGTGTTGCCATGAACCCGATCGATCACCCCCATGGTGGTGGTGAAGGCCGGACCTCGGGTGGCCGTACGCCGGTTACGCCCTGGGGCAAGGACACCAAGGGTACGCGTACGCGTAACACCAACAAGGCGTCGCAGAAGCTCATCATCCGCTCGCGTCACGCCAAGAAGAAGGGTCGCTAATCTATGGCACGTTCTGTTTGGAAAGGGCCTTTTGTCGACTCTTACGTCCTCAAGAAGGCTGAGAAGGTCCGCGAAGGCGGCCGTAACGAAGTCATCAAGATCTGGTCTCGTCGCTCGACGATCCTGCCCCAGTTCGTGGGTCTGACCTTCGGTGTTTACAACGGGAAAAAGCACATCCCCGTGAACGTGACCGAAGAGATGATCGGCCAGAAATTCGGTGAATACTCCCCGACGCGCACCTACTACGGGCACGCCGCGGACAAGAAAGCGAAGCGGAAGTAAGCGCCATGGGTAAAGAGAAAAATCCCCGCCGCGTGGCCGATAACGAAGCGATGGCCAAAGTCCGTATGCTTCGCACGTCCCCGCAGAAACTGAACCTCGTGGCTCAGATGATCCGCGGCAAGAAGGTTGAGAAGGCCCTCACGGACCTGACCTTCTCCAACAAGCGCATCGCTGGCGACGTGAAGAAATGCCTTCAGTCCGCCATCGCCAACGCCGAGAACAACCACAACCTCGACGTGGATGAACTCATCGTGGCCGAAGCCTATGTTGGCAAGAACCTGACCATGAAGCGCGGTCGCCCCCGGGCCCGTGGCCGTTATGGCAAGATCATCAAGCCGTTTTCCGAGCTGACCATCAAGGTTCGCCAAATCGAGGAGCAAGCATAATGGGTCAGAAGGTTAACCCGATCGGTATGCGTCTCCAGGTGAACCGCACCTGGGACAGCCGCTGGTACGCAGACACCAAGGATTATGGCAATCTGCTGCTCGAAGATCTCAAGATCCGCGAGTTCATCAAGGAAGAGTGCAAGCAGGCGGGCGTGTCCCGCGTGATCATCGAGCGCCCGCACAAGAAGTGCCGCGTCACGGTGCACACTGCGCGTCCGGGCGTGATCATCGGCAAAAAAGGCGCCGATATCGAAGGCCTGCGCAAGAAGCTCGCCAAGATGACGGATTCCGAGCTGCACCTCAACATCGTTGAAGTGCGCAAGCCGGAGCTCGACGCTCAGCTCGTTGGCGAGTCCATCGCCCAGCAGCTGGAACGCCGTGTGTCCTTCCGCCGTGCCATGAAGCGCGCCGTGCAGAACGCCATGCGCATGGGTGCCCTCGGCATCCGCGTGAACGTGGCAGGCCGCCTTGGCGGCGCGGAAATCGCTCGTACCGAATGGTACCGCGAAGGCCGCGTTCCGCTTCACACCCTGCGTGCCGACATCGATTACGCCCACTCCGAAGCCATGACGCCCTACGGCATCATCGGCATCAAGGTGTGGATCTTCAAAGGCGAGATCATGGAGCATGATCCGTCTGCGCGTGATCGTCGTGCACAGGAACTCCAGGAAGGCCCGGCCCCGCGTGGCGCCGGCGGCCGTCGGTAAGGAGAACTGAGAGATGCTGCAACCGAAGCGCACTAAATTCCGCAAGATGCACAAGGGCCGGATCAAGGGTCAAGCCAAAGGCGGCTCCGACCTCAACTTCGGCACCTTCGGCCTGAAAGCCATCGAGCCTGAGCGTGTCACCGCACGCCAGATCGAGGCAGCCCGTCGTGCCATGACGCGTCACATGAAACGTCAAGGCCGCGTCTGGATCCGTATCTTCCCGGACACCCCCGTGACCTCCAAGCCGGTTGAAGTCCGGATGGGTAAAGGTAAGGGCTCCGTGGATTACTGGGCCTGCAAAGTGAAGCCGGGCCGCGTGATGTTCGAGATCGACGGCGTTGCCGAAGATATCGCACGCGAAGCTCTGCGTCTTGCCGCGATGAAACTGCCGGTGAAAACCCGCACCATCGTTCGCGAAGACTGGTAAGAGGTTTGCGAACCGCGCCAGCGGTTCGCAAACAGCCGCGCTTGCGGCCCAGTTAAGAGTTTGAAGCCCCCGCCGGGAAACTGGTGGGGGCTTTTCGTTGCGGCTCTTGCTTTCTCCGTAAGGCCTCTTTAGACGGGCGCCCTTTCCCCCAAGCCCCGGGAGGCGATCATGCAAGGCGCAACATTGGCCGTGGATTTCGGCACCTCCAATTCCGCCGCCGCTCTGGCTCATGGCGGGCGCGTCTGGCGCTTGCCGATCGAGGCGGGGCGCGAAACGCTGCCCACGGCGGTGTTCTTCCCCACCGGCGGCGCGATGCGCGTGGGCGCGGCGGCTGGTGCGAGCCTGATCGCAGGCGATGACGGGCGCTACATGCGGGCGCTGAAAAGCGTGCTGGGGCTGCCTCTGCTGCATGAAACGCGCCTGCTCGGTGGCAAACGTCAGAGCCTTGCGGATGTGATCACTGCCTTCCTTGCCACCGTCAAATCCCGCGCCGAGGCCGAGACGGGGATGCGGTTTGACCGCGTGCTCTCGGGCCGCCCGGTGCATTTCCACAGCCGCGCGCCCGAGAAGGATCTGCAGGCCGAGGCCGATCTGCGCGCCTGCTATGAGGCCGCCGGTTTCACCGATGTGGCCTTCCTGCCCGAACCCGAAGCCGCCGCCCATGCGACGCAGGCGATGGGGGATGCGAACGCCCCGGCGCTGATCGTGGACATCGGCGGCGGTACCTCGGATTTCTCGGTGTTCCGGGGGCAGGGGGGCAGCGTGGAGATCCTTGCCAATCACGGCATCCGCCTTGGCGGCACCGACTTCGACCAGCTCCTTTCGCTCGCCTTCGCCATGCCTGCGCTGGGGCTCGGGGGCGAATTGCGCCGGGAGATGGGCGCGGGCCGCCTGCCGGTGCCGCGCGCGCCCTATGTGGATCTGGCCACATGGGCCAAGATCCCCTTTCTCTACACCGCCCAGACCCGCCGCATGGTCGACGAGATGGTGCGGCTTGCCGTGGAGCCTGAGAAACTCGCTCGATTTGCCACCGTGCTGGAGATGGAACTGGGCCACGATCTGGCTTTCGCGGTGGAGGCCGGGAAGATCGCGGCCAATGGCGCGGCGGGGCAGGGGCGTATCGACATGGCGATGATCGAGCCGGGCCTGTCTGCCCCGCTGCTGGCGGAGGCCATGAACGCGGAGCTTTCCGCTGCGCGCGCCGCACTTGGGGAGGCCGCGCGGGAAGCCCTTGCCATGGCCGGTATCGCCCCGGAGGCGCTTGGGCGGGTGATCCTTGTGGGCGGCTCCAGCCTGATGGATTTCGTGGGGCAGGAAATGCAGGCGGTGAGCCCCAATGCGCAGATCCTGCGCTCGGAAGCCTTCACGGCTGTGGTGGACGGGCTTGCGCTGGCCGCTTCGCGCTTGGCGTAAAGCGTTGCCCTGCACATCGGAGACGACATGCAGGGCGAATGGTCAGAAGCGATAAGATGCGCGGAACTGAAGGGTCGTTGCGTCCACGTCCACGCCGGTGTTGTTGAAATTGTCGAACTCATGATGAAGCAACTCCGCGCCGATGCTCAGGTCGCTGCGGATGCGGTATTCATAGCCGATCCCGCCCAGCCAGCCGTCAGAGCTGCCAAGCGTATCCGTGCCAGCGTCTGCATAGCCGACCGTTGCATAGATCAAGCTGTTGTCGAAATTGTAGCCACCGCGCACCTTCACGCGCCAGACGTCTTCCAGCGTTGCTGCGCCGCCGATGTCCACATCCGCCCAATCATAATCAAACCCGGCGCCAATCACCCAATCGCCGAAGTCGTAGTCGTAGCCGAAAAGGATGCCGCCGATCCAGTCGCTGCCGTCGAGGCCAATGTCTGTGTCGACGCTTGCATAGCCGAGTTGAGCACCTGCGTAGAAGCCGGTGAAGTCGTCCAGCGACTGGGCCGTGGCCGGTGCGGCGAGCAGTGTCGTGAAAGCAGCGAGGAGGGGAGTTTTGCGTAGCATGTTGCGATCCTTTGCGTTTTTGAGGGCCTGGGGATGCTGGCCCGCTTACGTAAAGGGCATACGGCCCACCGGCCTCACCGGATCAATGCACAGGCGTGGCTCAGCGGTTTCCCGCCGCGTTGTAGCTTTTGCCTGCCCTCGCAAGCGTATCGTTCGGGTTCTCGCCGTAGAGTGCCCGGTAGGTGGCGGCAAACCGGCCGCCGTTGCGGATGCCATGGGCCAGCATCACCTCTTTCACGGAGCGGCATGGGCCGTCGCGGCGCAAAAGCGCGTCCCGCACTGTGCCGAGCCGCTGGTGGATCAGGAACTGCCCCGGCGCGATGCCAAGCTCGGCGGCGAAACAGTCAAACAGGCGGGTCCGGCTGACGCCAACCTGCTGGCAGATCTGCGCCATCGTGGGCGTGGCCCCGCCCTCGCGCGCCATCGCGCCCACGGCCCGCAGGATGGCGCGGTTGGACAGATCATCGCTCCGGAGCACCGCCGCCGTCGGCCCATAGCGGGCGATGAGGGTAGCGACGCCGCTGTAGAGCTTGTCCTCCGCGTCTGTCGGCAGGCCACGGGGGTGCTCCGCCAACAGCGACTCGAGCCTGAGTCGAAATGCCGAGATGGCAAGTTCGGGTGCGTTCAGGCGCATGTCGGGCAGGAGCTTGGGGTCGGGATCCACCCCAAGAATCGCAGCGATGGCGGCAATCAGCCGATCGGTGCGCAGCCCGCAGTCGAGGTTGTCGCGCATGGCTCCGATCGCGTGACATCCCAGCCGGCTGGAGATCACGAAGCACCCATGCCCCAGCACTGTCTGGCCGTTCACGCGGTAGAACCCATCCCGGGGGCGCGGTATCAGGATAGCGGTCCAGCCGTCGCCCGGCACAAGGTATCCCGTGCTGCGCGGCCCGAAACGCATCTGCACGAGCTTCGCATGTGCGCTTTCAACCCTTTGGGACGAAAAGGTTTCCGGCCCGCATTCCAATTGCACCATGCCGTATTCGGCCACAGGCAGATCCCGGATGTAGGCGCGGCTGCCAGCGGCGGCCTGCCACCCGTTTCGGGATGAGGTGTTCTCAGGGTACTCGGTAACAGGGCGCGCCATTCAGGGCTCCGGACGAATTGTATATCATTCACACTTGCTTCTACTTATGCGTGCTTTCATCCTTGCCGCAACTGGCTTTTCGTCACGTCGGCTTGATGAATAAAGGCTTGCAAATCAAGGCGTTGCGGCGGAAAGTGCCGCAGGCACGTGTTCATTCAAGGGAACGCGTTTTCATGACCCCTAGCAAGATTCCGGCACTCGCCGCGGCGGCTTTCGCCTTTGGCGCGGCGCCCGCTTTGGCGGGTCAAATCCTCATCACCAACGTCAACGTGTTTGACGGCGTCAACGAAGCGCTGATCGAGAGCGCGAATGTTCTGATCGACGGCGAGTTCATCACGCAGGTCTCTGCCGAGGCGATCTCGGCCGATGGGGCCACGCAGATCGACGGTGGCGGGCGCACGCTGATCCCCGGCCTGATCGACGTACACTGGCACACGCTCTACTGCTGCAGTCCGCAAAGCGTTGTGATTTCCGGGGATATCCTCGAGGTGGCCGTGCGCGGCGCACAGGGCGCGGAAAAGACCCTGATGCGCGGTTTCACTACTGTGCGTGACGTTGGTGGAAATACGTTTTCAATCAAGCGCATGATAGATTCCGGCGAGATCAAGGGGCCGAGGATGCTGTCCGCTGGCCCGCCTATTACGCAAACCGGCGGCCATTTCGATTATCGTCCTTACAACGCTGTTCCAGCCAACCCAGGTGACGCACTTTGGTACTGGTATGGCGTTGGCCTCATGCTGCAGGCCGATGGTGTTCCAGAAGCAATCAAGCGCTCGCGGGAAGTGATGCGCATGGGCGCAAGCCTGGTCAAGATTTCTGCCGGGGGCGGGGTGTCGTCAACGTACGATCCACTGGACGTGCGGCAATACACCAAGGCCGAAATCGAGGCCTTCGTGGAAGTCGCTGACACCTACAACACCTATATTGCGGCGCATCTGTTCACGGACGAGGCCGTTGCAATCGCTGTGGAAGCGGGCGTTAAAACGATCGAACATGGCTTCCTCATGAGCCGTGAAGCCATGGAGTTGATGCGCGATAATGACGTCTGGCTCTCCCCACAGCCATTGCTGGACGACGAGGATGGGTTCACCTTCCAAGATCCGGTGAGCCAGCAGAAGTGAATCGACGTCACCAACGGCACCGACATCACCTACAAGACGGCCAAGGAAGTGGGCGTCAAAGTGGCGTTCGGCACCGACATCCTGTTTGACCCAGTTCTGACCGAACGTCAGGGGGCCTTCCTCGCGAAGCTGCAGCGCTGGTACACCCCGTATGAGGTGCTGAAGATCGCCACGTCCACCAACGCCGAACTGCTGGAGCTTTCTGGCCCGCGCCACCCCTATCCGGGCGGTGCCCTTGGGGTTATCGCGGAAGGCGCTTATGCCGATCTCATCCTTGTGGATGGCAATCCGTTGGAAAACATCGACCTCATCTCCGATCCGTACACCAACTTCGACCTGATCATGAAGGGTGGCGAGATCTTCAAGAACGAAATCGAGTAACCGGGTGTCGTGGGTCAGATCGTGGAAGGGGCCCATGCCGATCTTCTGCTGATCGACGGCAACCCGCTGGAGGATATCACCATCCTCGAAAATTCGGCCGAGGTGCTGGACCTGATCATGAAAGGCGGCCAAGTTTACAAGAACGCGCTTTGAGCCGCCCTATCCACGGAGAACGACTATGAATACCATTGGAACGCTTTTGGCCGCGGCGAGCTTAGCGCTTGCGCTACCGGCACTGGCACAGGACACACCTGCCGATCCCGGCGCGCTGATCACCGGGGCGCGTATTTTCGATGGCATTGGCCCCGATCTGATCGATGGTCAGGATGTGTTGATTCAGGACGGGATGATTGTGGCGATCGGAGCGGATCTGACCGTGCCTGAGGGCGCAACTGTTATCGATGCCGGTGGCCGGACCATGACGCCGGGCCTGATCTACATGCACGAACACCTGATGATGGCTGCAGCTTCAGCCCCGCAACTTCTTTTTGCGGATGAGCGGTATCGAACGATTTTGGCGGCTACAACCGCTCGCGGGTATCTTGAAGCCGGGATTACTTCCGTTCGCGACGCTGCTGGCAACACCTATGGTTTGAAGGCGGCGATTGACGAGGACCTGACACCCGGCCCGCGGATCTATCCCTCTGGGCCGATGATCTCGCAGACGTCGGGCCATGCCGATCACCGGTACCCGGGCGAAACCACGCTGGCGCAGGGCGGCCCGATGGACCGTCTGGTCCGCGAAGGCGACATGGCAATTGCGGATGGCGAGCCGGAAGTTCTCAAAATTGTCCGGGAACAGCTCCGCCGCGGCTCGTCCCAGATCAAGATCGCCGTTGGCGGTGGCACAGGCTCCGTTGCCGACCCGCTGGAAGTTCTCGAGTACCGGGACGACGAGATCCGGGCAGCCGTTGATGCCGCGAGCGATTTCGGCACGTATGTGTTGGCGCATGTCTACAACAGTGATGGGATCCGCCGGGCCGTCAAAAACGGGGTACGCAGTATCGAGCACGCAAACCTGACGGATACTGATACACTGCAATACATGATGGACAACGACGTCTGGCTGTCGCCGCAGGTGAAAGTCTACACCTTCATCCCGCAAGGTTATACGCCCGGGCAGGCAGAAAAGCACCGTTCGGCCTATGCTGGGCTTGACGCGATGTTCACGGCGGCCAACGCTATCGGCTTTGAAAACATTGTTTTTGGCTCCGATATCATCAGCAGCGCATCGGAGATCGACACGATCTCCGATGAGTTCGACTTCCGGTCGCAATGGTTCAGCCCGCTTCAGATCATGCGCCAGGCGACGTCCAATGGCGGCGAGTTGTTGGCGCTGTCCGGTCCTCTGAACCCCTACCCGCAGGGCAAGCCTGGCGTGATCGCGGAAGGGGCCTACGCAGACCTGCTTCTGGTGGATGGCAATCCGCTGGAAGATATTTCCGTCATGACCACGCCGGATGAGACCTATGACCTGATCATGAAGGACGGCAAAGTTTACAAGAACGCGCTTTGAACTTCGATAACAGCATGAAAGAAGGCCCCGGCGATCAACCGGGGCCTTTTTTCTCTGGCGCTTAGTCCGCCCAGGCGTAGTTGAAGCTCACCGAGATGCGGTCGTCTTCGGCCATGTTCATCGGCACCTCGTGGCGCAGCCAGCTTTCCCAGAGCAGCACGTCGCCCACATCAGGCTTCACGGTGATGAAGTTCTTCATCTCCTGCCGCGCGGTCTTCTTGCGCGGCGGGGCGGCCATCATCATCGCGTGGCGGGGATCCTCCAGCTTCAGCGCGCTGGTGCCTTCGGGCATGGCGACATAGGTCGTGCCGCTGATCACCGAATGGGGGTGGATGTGGGCGGAGTGGAAGCCACCTTCGGGCAGGATGTTGATCCAGAGGTCTTCCAGCCGCAGCGCGCGGCCGTCCAAGTCCAGTTCCAGATCCTCGGCAAAGGCGGCCACGTGCTGGTCGAGCAGCTTGCGGACCTCCTCGAAGATCGGGAAGCGCCAGCCCAGATCGGTGAGCGAGGCGTAGCTCGTGTAGCCCGGATAATCATTGGCCTCGCACCACTCCTGCCCGGCCTCGTCATCTTCGGCGATGGAGTAGCAGGAGGCTTCAAGCTCATCGGCATCCACCGTTTCACCAAAGGCTGTGAGGCGGTCGCGGTAGAGGCGGGTGACGAAGAGGGACTCGATCTGGGGCATGGGCGTGGCCTTTGACTGGCGGGTTTTGGGGGTTTGGCGCTCAGCTATCAGCTTTTTTGTAGAGAGAAACGTGCATTTTGCTTTCGGCGGTAAATTCCTGCCGGTGCCAGCCACCCCAGCGCGCTTGCAGCGTGAGCCCGGCGAGCCGCGCCATGAGGTCGATCTCGGCGGGGTAGGCGTAGCGCAGGGGCAGGGGGACGAGCCGCGTGCCGGTGTTGTTGATATGGGCGCGCTGGAAATGCAGCGTCTGCTGAACGGGATCATGCTGCACGGCCTCGATGCAGAGCGTCTCCATGCCCAGGCTCTTGGTGGCAAGGCGCTGGTGGTTGGAGAAGCCTGAGAACTCGGGCACGAAGGCCTCTACAAGGAACTGCCCACCGGGGGCGAGCTTGCGCGCCATATTGGCGAAGAGGCGGATCTGGCTCTCCTGATCGGGCAGGTTGAAGAGCGTGTTGAACACGAGGAAGGCGAAATCGAAGGGGCCGTCGATGGCCACATCGGCCATGTCACCCTGCACCACGAAGAGCGCCGCGCCGCCGGGCTTTGCACGCAGCTGCGCGATCATCTCAGGCGAACCTTCGATGCCGCTCACGTCATGGCCCCGCGCGGCCAGAGGCAAGGCCATGCGCCCGGTGCCGATGGCCAGCTCAAGGATGCGGCCCGCACCCGCCAGCTCCGAAATCAGCGCCACGCTCTCATCCGTGGTGCCCGGATCGTGGAGCTGGTCATAGGCGTCTGCGTTCAGAGTGCCGAAGGTGGTTTCGTCAAAGCGGATCAAGGCAAGGGCTTTCCTTCAAATACGTTTGGCAAAGGGTATGTCGGGCTCATGCTCTGCCCAAAGCCTTTTCGACGGGCGAGGAAGTGAGGCTTAGATACGAAAAAGGCCCCAGCTTTTGGGGCCTTTTTGCAAATGTGGTGCGCCTATTGTGCCGGCGTGTACCAGATCGGCGAGGAATAGGCACGCTCCTGAAGAATCAGCTGCGCCTCCTCCGGCAGGTCGATGCCAAAGCGAACCTTGTCATAGAGGACCCAGCGCGGCGTCGGGATTTCCAGAACCCGCACGTAATAAAAAGCCCGTTGCGCCGGATCGAATTCCGGATCCGTCCAGACCGTGGCCAATTCCGACGCGCCGATCGTGTTCCGCCAACTCGCGGTGTCGATATCCACCGTGTTGCCAACCTCGGGAAGTGTGCCGTTGGCGTCTGGTTCCCGCGCGTCGGACCAGGCCACATCGAAGATCTTCTCATGAGTTTTGCCGTCCGCGTCGAGCCAGCCTTTGACGATCTGCATGCGGTCTAGGTTTGCCCCGATCGGATCGCGCAGCGCAAACAGGAGGAAGGAGGGCGCGGCATCCGTTTCGCGCGTTGGCATGTCGCCGCCCATGGGAACGCCGCGCTCGTAGCCCGCAACGGCAGGGGTCCGGGAGAGCAGATCCGCTTCGTTGAAGTCCCAGCCGCCAAAGAAGCGCAACCCGATCCGCGGGCCTGTTGTGGCGTAGGTTTCGCGGCGCTTGAAAGCGTCAAAGATCGCCGCGCGGGTGTTCTCGGTTGCATAGACGGCGGTGTAGCCGGAGGCCACCAGCTTGTGGCCGGGCACTTCACCGAGATTGGATTTCACGAAAGGATGCGCGATGCGTGTCGGGGAAGGCTCGACGCTGACGGACTTGCCAAAGTAGTTGTCCTCTTCGGCGGTGGCGAGGGCGGTATGGCTGTCGGTCGCGCCGCCCATGCCGAACTTGTAGGGGTTCACGCCAAACTTCTCTTCCAGAACCAGACCGTTCTTCAGGGCTTCCCGCGCGTATTCACCGGCAAGCATCTCCGGCGTTTTCAGTTCTGTCAGATCAAGGTTGCCGGCGTCCCAGTTCTCATAGTCGGCAAAAGAATCCTCGGGACTGAGCGCCGGGTGTGCTTCGCCGTCCCCCTTGATCTGGGTGACCTCATAGTGCGGCTCCCAGCGGGCACGATTGGCCACGTAGTCTGCATCCACCTCGCCGCCGTGATAGGTGCCTTCCATTGGGAACATCCAGCCGTTCGAGAGGTTGCCGTTATGCGCAAAAGCAACGGCGCGGCCCCCGGTTTTCTCCTGATAGGCTTCGAGCCACTCATAAAGCGTTTTCGGATCAGTGCTGCCGGAGGGCGGTTGTGTGACGGGCGGCACCACCTGCAGCGCGCGGATCGCGCCATCGCGCAGCATGACGTTTCGGTGCAGGTTGAACCCTTTCGGTACGGAGGTCCATTCGAAGCCGATGAAGGCTGTGAAGCTGCCGGGATCATTATGCGCCTCGGCGGCCATCACGATCTCTTCCCAGACGTTGGAGAACGCGTCGGCGCCGGGACTATAGGATTCCAGAAGGAGCTCGGGCAGGGTGCCCTGAGAGAAATTGGTGATAAGGTCAAAAGCCGTCTCGCCGGCCTTTTCGCCGCCGGCCTTGTAGCCCTCATACCATTCGCGCCCCTTCGGATCGGCCAGAACACCGGGTTTGCCGGCTTGAAGATCAGGTGCGAAGCCCATCAGGTCGGTGTGATCGGTGAGCACCATCCAATCCAGAGGGCGGCTGAGCTTGACGGGCTGACCCGTGGAGGAAATGACCTGTTCGCCCTTGGCAAAACGCCAGGCATCGTCAGGTCGCAGGATATTGCCGAATGCGCCAGCATCCAGTGACAGGCCGGTGTGCAGATGAGTTTCCCCCCAGAGCGGCCGATCGGGAAACACCCGGTTGGCATAGGGGGAAAAGGGCCGCGTTGGCAGGTTCTCGGCTGCCGCGTCCCCGGTGGGAACATCGCTGGCCTGCGCTGCGCCACAGCACAGGGCCGCGATGGCCCAGGCGCTCAGTATATGTTTCAATGTATCCTCCCTTGCCCCGCTGGCGGGTCTTATCTGGCAGTTTAATTTCGGCGTATCGAATGCCGCCTACCTTGGCACAGGTCGGGCTGTTGACCAAATCGCGCCGAAACAAGTGGAATTCTTCGGCAATGCGCTTGCCAAGCGGGGGGATTGGGCGTAAAGGGGCCGCTCATCCATGAACTCCACCGGAATCAGGGTGACCCTTACGGGGGCCCTTCGGTGATGTTGATAAAAGGAAAATTGGCGATGAACGCCCAGGAACTCCGCGATAAAACGCCGGACCAGCTTCGTGATGAGCTGACCGCGCTGAAAAAGGAAGCCTTCAACCTGCGCTTCCAACAGGCCACAAGCCAACTCGAAAACACCGCACGCATCAAGCAGGTCCGCCGTGACGTGGCCCGCGTGAAAACCGTGCTCAACCAGAAAGCCGCTGACGCGGCCGCAGAATAAGGGAGCCTGAGAGACATGCCCAAACGTATCCTTAAAGGCACCGTGACCTCCGACAAGAACGAGCAAACCGTAACGGTTTCCGTTGAGCGTCGCTTCACGCACCCGGTTCTGAAGAAGACCATCCGTAAGTCCAAGAAATACCGGGCTCACGATGCGAAGAACGAATTCAAGGTCGGTGACATTGTCCGTATTCAGGAATGTGCGCCGATCTCGAAGACGAAACGTTGGGAGGTTCTGCCTGCATAAGGCAGAGCCTTTCGGCTTAATCGAAACCCTGGGGATAAGCCCCGCATAGGCCCCCAAAGGTCGGGAGAAACCACATGATCCAGATGCAAACAAACCTGGATGTTGCTGACAACTCCGGCGCTCGCCGTGTTCAGTGCATCAAGGTTCTGGGTGGTTCCAAGCGTAAATACGCCTCGGTTGGCGACATCATCGTCGTCTCCGTGAAGGAAGCCATCCCGCGTGGTCGCGTTAAGAAAGGTGACGTCCGCAAGGCCGTCGTCGTGCGCACCGCCAAGGAAGTCCGTCGTGAAGACGGCACCGCCATTCGTTTTGACCGCAACGCTGCTGTCATTCTGAACAACAACAACGAGCCGATCGGCACCCGTATCTTCGGGCCGGTCGTTCGTGAGCTGCGCGCGAAGAACTTCATGAAGATCATCTCGCTCGCGCCGGAGGTGCTGTAACCATGGCTGCCAAACTGAAAAAAGGCGACAAGGTCGTCGTGCTGGCTGGCAAGGACAAGGGCAAGGAAGGTGAAATCACCTCCGTGAACCCCTCTGCCGGCAAAGCCATCGTGGACGGCGTGAACATCGCCATCCGCCACACCAAGCAATCCCAGAACTCCCAGGGCGGCCGCATCCCGCAAGCGATGCCGATCGACCTGAGCAACCTGGCGCTGCTCGATTCCAACGGCAAGGCAACCCGCGTTGGCTTCCGCTTCGAAGACGGCAAGAAAGTGCGCTTCGCCAAAACCACCGGGGAGACGGTCTGATGCTCGACGCTGCTACCTACACCCCGCGTCTGAAGACGCTCTACAAAGACCAGATCCGCGCCACGCTCAAGGAAGAGTTCGGCTACAAGAACGAGATGATGATCCCCAAGTTGGAGAAGATCGTTCTGAACATGGGGATCGGTGACGCCGTCAAGGACACCAAGAAGGTCAAGAACGCTCAGGAAGCTCTGACCCTGATCGCCGGCCAGCAGGCCGTCATCACGAAAGCGCGCAAGTCCATCGCGACCTTCCGCGTTCGTGAAGAAATGCCGCTGGGCACGAAAGTGACCCTGCGTGGCGACCGGATGTACGAATTCCTCGATCGTCTGATCACCATCGCGCTGCCGCGCGTCCGCGACTTCCGCGGCGTATCCGGCAAGTCCTTCGACGGCCGTGGCAACTACGCCATGGGCCTGAAAGAGCACATCGTCTTCCCGGAAATCGACTTCGACAAGGTCGTCGACATGCTGGGTATGGACATCGTTATCTGCACCACCGCGAACACCGATGCGGAAGCAAAGGCGCTGTTGAAAGCTTTCAACATGCCTTTCAACAGCTGAGCGGGGAGAGAGAGACATGGCTAAAAAAGCAATGATCGAGCGCGAGAAGAAGCGCCAGAAGCTGGTGGACCAATTCGCCGCCAAGCGTGAAGCGCTGAAAGAAATCGCGAAAGACGAGAGCCTGCCGATGGAAGAGCGCTTCAAAGCGCGCCTGAAGCTGGCGAAACTGCCGCGCAACTCTTCGGCAACCCGTCTGCACAACCGCTGCCAGCTGACCGGCCGGCCGCATGCTTACTATCGCAAACTCAAAGTTTCGCGGATCGCGCTGCGTGATCTTGGCTCCAACGGCCAGATCCCCGGCATGGTGAAATCGAGCTGGTAAGGGAGAGAACGATATGAACGATCCTATCGGCGATATGCTCACCCGTATCCGCAACGCTCAAATGCGCGGCAAGACCGGTGTTTCGACCCCGGCCTCCAAACTGCGCGGCTGGGTTCTGGATGTGCTGGCCGACGAAGGCTACATCCGCGGCTACGAAAAGGGCACCGATGTCAATGGTCACCCGACCCTTGAAATCGAACTCAAGTACTTCGACGGCACCCCCGTCATCCGCGAACTGAAACGCGTTTCCACCCCGGGCCGCCGTGTGTACATGGGCTCCCAGGAGATTCCGCAGGTTCGTCAGGGTCTGGGTGTTTCCATTGTCTCCACGTCCAAGGGCGTGATGTCGGACGCAAATGCACGCGCAGCCAACGTTGGCGGCGAAGTGCTTTGCACCGTCTTCTAAGGAGGGAAGCATGTCTCGTATTGGTAAGAAACCGGTCGAACTGCCCTCCGGCGTGACGGCCTCCGTGTCCGGTCAGACGATCGAAGTGAAGGGCCCGAAAGGCACCCGCAACTTCACCGCGACCGACGACGTGACCCTGACCGTTGAAGACAACGTTGTGAAGATCGAGCCGCGCGGCAAGTCCAAGCGCGCCCGCCAGCAGTGGGGCATGTCCCGCACGATGGTGGCGAACCTCGTCAACGGTGTCACCAACGGCGTGACGCGTGAGCTGGAGATCCAGGGTGTGGGTTACCGCGCCCAGATGCAGGGCAACACCCTGAAGCTCGCCCTTGGTCTGTCTCACGATGTGAACTTCGAGGTTCCGGCTGGCGTCACCGTGACAGCTCCGAAACCGACGCAGATCATCATCGAAGGCATCGACGAGCAACTCGTCGGCCAGGTTGCCGCTAACATTCGCGAATGGCGCAAGCCCGAGCCCTACAAAGGCAAAGGCATCCGCTACAAAGGCGAATACATCTTCCGCAAGGAAGGCAAGAAGAAGTAAGGACGCGAAAAATGGCAAACAGCAAACGGACCCTGTTCCTGAAGCGCCGTCTGCGCGTTCGGAACAAGCTGAAAGCCCGGAACGTCGGTGGTATCCGTCTCTCCGTGCACCGCAGCAACAAGAACATCAGCGTGCAGCTGATCGACGATGTGCAAGGCATCACCCTGGCTTCCGCCTCCAGCCTCGAGAAGGATCTCGGCGTTGTGGGCAAGAACAACATCGAAGCCGCAGCCAAAGTGGGCGCAGCTATTGCTGAGCGCGCCAAGGCCAAAGGTGTTGAAGAGTGCTACTTCGATCGTGGCGGCTTCCTGTTCCACGGCAAGGTGAAGGCTCTGGCCGAAGCCGCCCGTGAAGGTGGTCTGAAGTTCTAAGACTTGTGGGCGGCCCTCGGGCCGCCCCGATGATCCGGGCAGCGGGGCCTTGCGCCCTGCCGCACCAAGGATCGAGTTCATTGGTGCCAAGCGCGCCACTCAATCAAAGGAATGCCTGATGGCAGAACGTGAAAACCGCCGGGGCCCCCGTCGCGAACGCGAGGAAACCCCGGAATTCGCAGATCGCCTTGTCGCGATCAACCGTGTGTCCAAGACCGTAAAGGGTGGTAAGCGCTTTGGCTTCGCAGCCCTCGTCGTCGTGGGCGATCAGAAAGGCCGCGTCGGCTTCGGCAAAGGCAAAGCGAAAGAGGTCCCCGAGGCCATCCGCAAAGCCACCGAGCAAGCCAAGCGCCAGATGATCCGTGTGCCGCTGCGCGAAGGCCGCACCCTGCACCACGATATCGAAGGCCGCCACGGTGCTGGCCGCGTCGTGATGCGCACCGCTCCGACCGGTACCGGTATCATCGCCGGTGGTCCGATGCGCGCTGTGTTCGAGATGCTGGGCGTGCAGGACGTTGTCGCCAAGTCCATCGGTTCGCAGAACCCCTACAACATGATCCGCGCCACGCTGGACGGCCTCAAGAAAGAAGCCTCCCCGCGTATGGTCGCGCAGCGCCGCGGCAAGAAAGTTGCCGACATCCTGAGCAAGGATGAAGCGCCGGCTGAAGCCGAAGCGTAAGGAGAGCGAAACATGGCTAAAACCATCGTCGTCAAGCAGATCGGCTCCCCGATCCGCCGCCCCGCCATCCAGCGCGAAACGCTGAAAGGCCTGGGCCTGAACAAGATGCACCGCACCCGCGAGCTGGAAGACACCCCGGCCGTGCGCGGCATGGTCGAAAAGATCCCCCACCTCGTGGAGATCATCGAAGAGCGCGGCTAAGTCCCGTCTTCGCGATCAGAGAACAGGAAGCGCCGTCGGGAAACCGGCGGCGCTTTTTTGCTTGCCGCGCAGAGCGCTGTCGTGGCTTTGCATGGATCGCCTTAAGGTGGTGGTGGCCCACAGGATTCGGGCCGGATTTTTTGCCAAAGAGGACACCTCCTTATGCCGTATAAACTCATCCCCGCCGCCGCCATGGCCACTGCATGCACCTTTGCGGGCCTGCCCGCACTGGCTGATACCTACACCAAATTCGGAGAGGTCGAAGGCTGGAAGGTCTTTGCCGATGCCGAGAAGAAATCCTGCCTGATGGAGCGCGTGGACGCGGCTGAGAATGTGATCCAGATGGGGCTGACCGAGGATCGTGGTGTGGGCTACGTGGGCGTCTTCACCAAGGCCGAGACCAACATCAAGAAGGGCGACGAGGAAGCCGTGGCGATCCTGATCGGCGGCAACATCTACCTCGGCGAGGCCACCGGCATGCGCGGCAACATCACCGAAGGCTATTCCGGCGGCTATGTGCTGAGCGATGATCCCCAGTTCGCCACCGACATCGCCCAGCAATATGAGATGATCGTCTTCCCGGAAACGGAATTCGCCTTTGTGGTCGATCTGACCGGCACCAAGAAAGCGATGGAGATGACGAAGGAATGCAACGCCGCCCAAATGGGCTGAGGCTGCGCCGATCCGGCACCGAGCGCCCCGATCCGGATGGACCGGGGCGTATTTTGTTGGTGGCCTAGAAGGGCGCTTAGTCGCGGGGCGGCGGGCCGCGCCGCTGGCTGGCGTCACAGGTTTCTGCGCCCTTTTCAAGAACGCAGCCGTACTGCGCGGTGAGGCATCCCAGGATGGCGTTCCCGCCTGCGGGGCCAGCGTGGTAGTGATAGCCGAGGCCGTCGCTGCTGTGTCCAAAGCAGGCATCCAGCGCGGCGGCGGTGGCCTGATCCTCCGTCAGGGCGGGGAAGATCGCGTGGCCGTCCATTGCCAGTCCCACGGGGGCGGCGTGGTCCTCTGCAGTGTCTGCACCCGTTTCAATGCAATCCGTGGCGGCGTGGTAGTGGTAGCCTACGAAAAGGTTGATATGGCCACCGCAATCGTCAAACGGGGCGATCGTGTAGGCCCCAAGGATGGCGTCCACCGGGGCAGGGGCATCGAGGCGGATGCCGTTGAACGCGACCCCGGACCCGGCCTGCTGCGTGGGGGAGGGTGCCTGTGCCGTGACCGGCTCAAAGGGGATCACGTAAGTGACAGTCAAATCCGGATCGAGGTATTCGGGCAGGCACTCGACACAGGTGTTGGCGTATTCCGCGCCCACGTCGGGGCGCGCGGCTGCGGCGCATTTCTCTTTGGTGTCGGTGACGGCGATCTTGCCCGTCTCCGGATCCACCATCTGCCACGCGGGATCGTCAAACAGCGTGGCGAGCTGCCCCATGAAACTCCCGTCGGCATCATAGACACGGCCCTCATGGAGCCAGATGCCGCTGACGTCCGGGCCGTCGCTGGCGGAGGTCGGGCACCAAGGGCCCGGCACATAGCCTGTAGGTTCGGGGCGCACGGTGAGCGAGAGGCAATGCGTCTGCGCGCCGCCCGAGAGCGTGCAATCCACGATCTCGGGTTCGCCGACAAGGTTGGCGGCGGAAAAAGCCGCGCTTATTCCGGCCAACATGATCACTTCGTCTTGGTCATGGGCCATGGCAGGCAGGGCAAGGCCGATGGTGGCGAGGGCGGCTAAGGCTGGTCTGAAATGCATGTCTGTCCCTACTTTGTTCAAATCGCGGGCGGTCCTTTGACCCTCGCCCTGTTGTTTCTACGCGCGGGGGGAGATTTCCGTCGGTGCAATCCCTTCGCACTTGCAGCATTTGCATGGCGGGGTTGCCGTTTCTGGCAATTGTTACCGGTAACGGGGCGTCCTATCTTTGGGTCACAAGGGAAGAGACTGAAACAGTGACCGGCCGAAAATCAGTTCGGCCCCGACGAAAGGACACAAAGACAATGGCTTACATCAACACCGCCGCCCACAACGAATTTGCCCCCCTGCGCCGCGTCAACGAGTTGCTGGAAGGCTTCAAAGCCAACCGCGCGCTGCGCCGCAAATACGTCGAACTCTATAACGAGCTGGACGCCCTGAGCGATCGCGATCTGAACGACATCGGCATCAGCCGCTACAACATCTCCGACATCGCGCGCCAGCACGTCTACGGCGCATAAGCGCTCGCTGACGGAAAGCCCCTCAAAAACGCCTCCGGCTCCTCCCGCCGGGGGCGTTTTACTTTGCAAGGGGGCAGGGCAGGGCTAGCCCCTTGCACAGAAGGGGCAGGGCGCGTATACGCCCCCGGTGGCGCTTCGGGTGCCACAGAATCAACAAGCAAGAAACGCCGAGGTTGGCCCGCTTACGCTTCAGGGGTCACATCCGGCAAGGAGAAGCGACATGAAACTGAACGAACTCCGGGACAACCCGGGCGCAGCCCCGAAACGCATGCGTGTTGGCCGTGGCCCCGGCTCCGGCAAGGGCAAAACCGCTGGCCGCGGTATCAAGGGTCAGAAATCCCGCTCCGGCGTGGCCATCAAAGGCTACGAAGGCGGCCAGATGCCCCTCTACCAGCGTCTGCCCAAGCGTGGCTTCAACAAGCCCAACGCCAAGAAATTCGCCGTCATCAACCTGGGCCTGATCCAGAAATTTGTCGAAGCTGGCAAGCTCGACGCTTCCGCGCCGATCACCGAGGACGTGCTGGTGGCCTCCGGCCTCGTGCGCCGCAAACTGGACGGTGTGCGCGTTCTGGCCAAAGGTGAAATCACCTCCAAGCTGGACCTGACCGTGACCGGTGCCTCCAAGGCCGCCGTCGACGCCGTGGCGAAAGCCGGTGGCTCCCTGACGGTCACAACCCCGGCAGCCGCTGAATAAGCGCTTGTGAGCGGCCTCGCCGCCGCTTACATAACCTAAAGTTTTCCAAGCGCCGCCGGATCCGGGAAACGGACCCGGCGGCGTTTACGTATCGAAAAGAGGGCCGAATGGCATCTGCAGCAGAGCAAATGGCGGCGAACATGAGCTGGGGGGCTTTCGGGAAGGCCACCGAGCTTCGCCAGCGAATTTTCTTCACCCTTGGGCTTCTGATCGTTTACCGCCTCGGGACGTATATCCCGGTGCCGGGAATCGACGGAAACGCGCTTCGTGAGTTCATGGATCAGGCCAGCGCCGGGCTCGGCGGCATCCTGAACATGTTCACCGGCGGCGCCATCGGCCGTATGGGCATCTTTGCTCTGGGCATCATGCCCTATATCTCCGCCTCCATTATCGTGCAGTTGCTGACGGCCATGGTGCCTTCGCTTGAGCAGCTGAAGAAGGAAGGCGAGCAGGGCCGCAAGAAGATCAACCAATACACCCGCTACGGCACGGTGTTTCTGGCAACATTCCAGGCTTACGGGCTTGCCGTGTCGCTGGAAGCCGGCGATCTGGTGGCCGATCCGGGCTGGTACTTCCGCGCCGCCACCGTGATCACCCTCGTGGGCGGCACCATGTTCCTGATGTGGCTGGGTGAGCAGATCACCGCACGCGGCATCGGCAACGGCATCTCGCTCATCATCTTCGTCGGCATCATCGCCGAGGTTCCGGCCGCTCTGGCGCAGTTCCTCTCGCAGGGCCGCTCCGGCGCGATTTCGCCGGTGGTGATCGTGGGCATCATGCTGATGATGATCGCGCTGATTGCCTTCGTCGTGTTCATGGAACGCGCCCTGCGCAAGATCCACATCCAATACCCGCGCCGTCAGGTCGGTATGAAAGTCTATGATGGAGGCTCCAGCCACCTGCCGGTGAAAGTGAACCCGGCCGGCGTGATCCCGGCGATCTTCGCCTCCTCGCTGCTGCTGCTGCCGACCACGCTGGCGACCTTCTCTGGCGGCTCCACCGGCCCGGTGATGTCCACCATTCTCGCCTATTTCGGCCCCGGACAGCCGCTCTACCTGCTGTTCTTCACGTCCATGATCGTGTTCTTCACCTACTTCTACACGTTCAACGTCGCCTTCAAGACCGACGACGTGGCCGACAACCTGAAGAACCAGAACGGCTTCATCCCCGGCATCCGCCCGGGCAAGAAAACCGCCGAGTATCTGGATTACGTGGTCACCCGCGTGCTGGTGCTGGGCTCCGCCTATCTTGCGGCAGTTTGTCTTATGCCCGAGATTCTGCGTTCACAATTGTCGATCCCTTTCTATTTTGGCGGCACCTCCGTGCTGATCGTCGTCTCCGTTACGATGGACACGATCCAGCAGGTCCAGTCCCATCTGCTGGCGCACCAGTATGAAGGGCTGATCGAAAAATCGCAGCTGCGCGGCAAGAAGCGTGGCGGCAAGAAAGGGACAGCAAGACGATGAACATCATTCTGCTTGGCCCGCCCGGTGCCGGTAAGGGCACACAGGCGGGACGGCTCGTGGAAGACCGCGGCATGATCCAGCTCTCGACGGGCGACATGCTGCGGGCCGCCCGCACGTCCGGCACCGAGATGGGCAACAAGGTTGCCGCGATCATGGACGCCGGCGAGCTGGTGACGGACGAGATCGTGATCGGGCTGATCGAAGAGAAGCTCGAAGGCGAGCAGGGTGGGGGCTTCATCTTCGACGGCTTCCCGCGCACCCTGGCGCAGGCCGACGCCCTCGGCGCGCTTCTGGAGCGCCACGGGCAGGGGCTCGATGCGGTGATCGAGCTGCGCGTCAACGACGAGATCCTGATCGATCGCATCGTGAACCGTGCCGAGCAGGCCCGCGCAGCCGGTCAGCCCGTCCGGGCCGACGATAACGCCGAAAGCCTCAAGATCCGCCTGATGGAATACTACAAGAAGACCTCCCCGCTCATCGGCTATTACCACGCCAAAGGGGATCTGAAATCCGTCGACGGGCTGGGCGAGATTGACGCCGTTGGCGCGGCCATTGCCGACATCCTCGGATAAGGGAAGGCCGGGCCTTGACGTTCAGGGCAAAACCCCATAGATCAGCCCATCTCAAGTGAGAATCGGATTGATTTCATGGGGAATCGCCCCTAGTCAACCCACATCGAATTCAGCAGTGGCCCGTGGGCAATCCGCCTTCGGGCTTCCGTTGTGAAAAAAGGTTCTGGTGCTACGGAACCGCAACGTAAAAGGAACATGACACTTGGCACGTATTGCTGGCGTTAACCTCCCGACCGGGAAACGCGTCCCGATCGCCCTGACATACATCACGGGCATCGGCAACACCTCCGCGAAAGAGATCTGTGAATCCGTCGGGATCGAATCGACCCGTCGCGTGAACGAACTCTCCGACGCTGAAATCCTGGCCATCCGCGAGCACATCGACGCCACCTACACGGTGGAAGGCGATCTGCGTCGTGAAACCCAGATGAACATCAAGCGCCTGATGGACCTCGGTTGCTACCGCGGCCTGCGTCACCGCCGCAACCTGCCGGTTCGCGGTCAGCGTACCCACACCAACGCCCGTACCCGCAAAGGCCCCGCAAAGGCCATCGCTGGTAAGAAGAAGTAAGGGGAGGCTTGATCCATGGCACGTGATAAATCCCGTATGAAGCGGAAAGAGCGCAAGAACATCGCCACCGGCGTTGCACACGTGAACTCTTCCTTCAACAACACCAAGATCCTGATCTCCGACGTTCAGGGCAACGCTATCTCCTGGTCCTCTGCCGGCACCATGGGCTTCAAGGGCTCCCGCAAGTCCACGCCCTACGCCGCTCAGATGGCTGCCGAGGACGCTGGCCGCAAAGCCCAGGAACACGGCGTGAAGACGCTGGAAGTGGAAGTGCAAGGCCCCGGCTCCGGCCGTGAAAGCGCCCTGCGCGCCCTGGCGGCTGTCGGCTTCAACATCACCTCGATCCGTGATGTGACCCCGATCGCCCACAACGGCTGCCGCCCGCCGAAGCGCCGCCGCGTCTAAGGCTCAGGTACATCTAATTCGGGCTGCGCCTCGCGCGGCCCGATTTTTCGTCATTACACCCTCGGGCGTTTCCGTGCTGGGCATGGGCCGGGAACAAGAATGGAGGCGACACATGATCCACAAGAACTGGCAAGAACTGATCAAGCCGACGCAGCTGGACGTCAAGCCGGGCAATGATCCCGCACGTCAGGCAACCGTCGTGGCTGAACCGCTGGAGCGCGGGTTCGGCCTGACGCTCGGCAACGCGCTGCGCCGCGTGCTGATGAGCAGCCTGCAAGGCGCCGCCATCACCAGCGTCCAGATCGACAACGTTCTGCACGAGTTCTCCTCCGTCGCTGGCGTCCGCGAGGACGTGACGGACATCATCCTGAACCTCAAGGGCGTGGCCCTGCGCATGGAAGTGGAAGGCCCCAAGCGGCTTTCGATCTCCGCCAAAGGCCCCTCGATCGTCACCGCCGGTGACATCGCCGAATCCGCCGGCATCGAAGTCCTGAACAAGGATCACGTGATCTGCCACCTCGACGATGGCGCCGATCTGTTCATGGAACTGACCGTGAACACCGGCAAAGGTTACGTGTCGGCAGACAAGAACAAGCCGGAAGACGCCCCGATCGGCCTGATCCCGATCGATGCGATCTACTCCCCGGTGAAAAAGGTCGCCTACGAAGTGCAGCCCACCCGCGAGGGCCAGGTGCTGGACTACGACAAGCTGACCCTGAAGCTGGAAACCGATGGCTCCATCGCACCGGATGACGCCGTGGCCTTCGCCGCCCGCATCCTGCAGGACCAGCTGTCGATCTTCGTGAACTTCGACGAGCCGGAAGCCGCCTCCCGTCAGGACGACGACGACGGCCTCGAGTTTAACCCGCTTCTGCTGAAGAAAGTGGACGAGCTGGAGCTCTCCGTGCGGTCTGCGAACTGCCTGAAGAACGACAACATCGTCTACATCGGCGATTTGATCCAGAAGACCGAAGCCGAGATGCTCCGCACCCCGAACTTCGGCCGCAAGTCGCTGAACGAGATCAAGGAAGTGCTCTCGGGCATGGGCCTGCACCTCGGCATGGACGTCGAGGACTGGCCGCCGGAGAACATCGAAGATCTGGCCAAGAAATTCGAAGACCAGTTCTAAGGTTGACGAATGCGGGGGCCGGCAGTAAACGGCCCCCTCGATTGCCCGCAGATGGCGGGGAAGATCAGGGCACACAGCCCCAAGGAGAGCGAACCCCACGCATAGGGATCGCCGGACAAAGCAAAACCGCCCGTAGAGGGCAAGACCGGAGAAAAGAAAGATGCGTCACGCACGTGGCTACCGCCGCCTGAACCGTACTCATGAGCACCGCAAGGCCCTGTTCGCCAACATGGCTGGCTCCCTCATCGAGCACGAGCAAATCAAAACCACCCTGCCCAAAGCAAAAGAACTGCGCCCGATCATCGAAAAGATGATCACGCTGGCCAAACGCGGCGATCTTCACGCCCGCCGTCAGGCCGCTTCCAAGCTGAAGCAGGACGCCTATGTCGCCAAACTGTTCGACGTTCTGGGCCCGCGCTACGCCGAGCGCCAGGGCGGCTATGTCCGCATCCTGAAAGCCGGCTTCCGCTACGGTGACCAGGCTCCGATGGCGATCATCGAATTCGTGGACCGCGACGTCGACGCCAAAGGCGCCGCCGACAAAGCCCGCGTGGCTGCCGAAGAGGCGGTTGAAGAGTAAGAAGCTGGCGTTTCCATGCCATTGCTTCCAAAGCCCCGCCCCACCCGGCGGGGCTTTTTTGTTTTGTACGATGCCAGAAAAGGGGGCTCTGCCCCCGCCGCCTTCGGCGCCTCCCCCGAGATATTTTCAGAACAAAGTGGGGCCCCCTTCATCTTGGTTAAAATATCCCGGAGCGCGAGGCAGAGCCTCGCAAGACTCTGTGTTGCGCGCTAGGCTGAGCCCATGAGCGATGTGAAAACAGCCGGGTATTCCGGCAAGCCACTGTTCCAGAAACTCGGGTTCAAGCCCGGCTTTCGCGTAGGCCTTCGCGCCGCGCCAGCGCACTACCCGGACTTGCTCGCGGGCGCGGAAGGCGTGGACTTCGTGGACGAGGGCGGCGCGTTGGATGCGGTGCATCTTTTTCTTCACGGGCCGGAGGGCATCGCTTCGGCGGCTGCAGCTGCGCTAGCGGATTTGCGCGAGGGCGGGATGCTCTGGATCTCCTGGCCGAAGAAGCCCTCCAAGCTGTTCTGTGGCGTGACCGAGGATGATCTGCGCACGGCGGTTCTGCCGCTGGGCTGGGTGGATGTGAAGGTCTGCGCGGTGGATGCGGATTGGTCGGGGTTGAAGTTCCTCAAGCGCAAAGCCGCCGGGCGGCGTTGAAACTTCCGCACGCCAACGGCATATGCGGGAGGTAATTCGACAGAAGGATCCCGGATGCGCGCCCTGACCATTGTTCCCGTTCTCGCCGCCTGCCTTGCCCTTGTGCCGGGGGCTTCCGTTTCGGAAACGCGTGTGCCGCAGAGCCCGGCCGAGATCAGCCTGAGTTTCGCGCCGCTGGTGAAACAGGCCACGCCTGCCGTGGTGAACATCTACGCCAAACGCGTGGTGCAGGCGCGCAGCGCTTCGCCTTTCGCGGGCGATCCGCTGTTTGAGCGGCTGTTTCAGGATTTCGCCCGCCCGCAACCGCGGGTGCAGAATTCGCTGGGCTCCGGTGTGATCCTGTCAGAGGACGGTTTCGTGGTGTCGAACTTCCACGTGGTGGGCGGCGCGACGGACATCCGCGTGGTGCTTTCGGACCGGCGCGAGTTTGCCGCCCGTGTCGTGCTGGCCGATGAGCAGAGCGACATGGCCATTCTCAAGCTGGAGGGGGCCGAGGGGATGCCCTTCCTCGATCTGCGCGACAGCGCCTCCGTCGAGGTGGGTGAACTGGTTCTGGCGATCGGCAACCCGTTTGGCGTGGGGCAGACCGTGTCCAGCGGCATCGTGTCGGGGCTCGCGCGCTCGGGCGCGGCCACGGGCAGCGCGCGGGGCTATTTCATCCAGACGGATGCGCCGATCAACCCGGGCAATTCCGGCGGTGCGCTGATCGACATCAACGGCGATCTGATCGGGGTGAACACCTCGATCCTGACGCGGTCGGGCGGCTCCAACGGCATCGGCTTCGCGATCCCCTCCGCATTGGTGGCGCAATTCCTGAAACAGGCGCGCGCGGGGCAGGAGAGCTTCCTGCGGCCCTGGGCGGGGCTGGAAGGGCAGGCCGTGGACGGCGATTTGGCCGAGGGGCTCGGCCTTGGGGTGCCGGAGGGCATCATCGTGAGCGACGTACACCCGCAAAGCCCCTTTGCCGCCGCCGGTGTGGCGCAGGGCGATGTGATCCTTGCCGTGGACGGGCTGCCGGTGAACTCCGGGCCCGAGATGATCTACCGCATGTCGGTGGCCGGGCTTGGCGAAAGCTCGGACATCACCATCCTGCGCCGGGGCGAGCGCCTCACGGTGACGGTGCCGCTTATGCGGGCCCCCGAAGATCCGCCACGCGAGGCGCTTGTTCTGGGCGAGCGGGACATCCTGCCCGGCCTTGCGCTGGCCCGTGTGAACCCTGCCGTAGGCGAGGAGTTTGGCCTGCCGTTCCGTGCGCAGGGCGTCATTGTCACCGATCCCGGCCCGGTGGCGGCGCGTGTGGGCATGCGCCCGGGCGATGTGATCGCTTCGGTGGGCGGGCAGGATATCGAGGCCCCATCCGATGTGGCGAAGGCCCTGAAGGCCGCAGGCCGGGGCATCGATGTGATCGTGATCCGCTCTGGGCAAGCGGTTCGCCTGCGCTTTAGACTGTAGCCATGGCCGATCTGTTCGACACCTCCGCCGCAGTGCGGGACACCGCTGCAAACACCGCTCCGCGCCCGCTGGCAGACCGTTTGCGGCCCAAGGCGCTTGGCGAGGTGATCGGGCAGGAGCAGGTGTTGGGCGAAGAGGCCCCGCTGGGCGTCATGCTGGCCTCCGGCGCGCTCTCCTCGCTCGTGTTCTGGGGGCCGCCCGGTGTGGGCAAAACCACGATCGCGCGGCTTCTGGCGGATCAGACGGATCTGGCTTTCGTGCAGATCAGCGCGATTTTCACCGGGGTGCAGGATCTGAAGAAGGTCTTTGAAGCGGCGAAGATCCGGCGCGGCAACGGGCAGGGCACGCTCCTGTTCGTGGACGAGATCCACCGTTTCAACAAGGCCCAGCAGGACGGCTTCCTGCCGCATATGGAGGATGGCACCATCCTCTTGGTTGGCGCCACCACCGAGAACCCGAGTTTCGAGTTGAACGCGGCCCTTCTATCGCGCGCGCAGGTGCTGGTGCTCAAGCGGCTTTCGCTGTCCGATCTGGAGCGGCTGGCGCAGCGGGCCGAGAAGGAGCTTGGCAAACCGCTGCCGCTGTCTGGTGGGGCGCGCGAGGCGCTATTGGAGATGGCTGACGGCGATGGGCGCGCGCTTCTGAACCTGATCGAACAGATCGCGGCGTGGAAGGTCTCTGGCAAGCTGGAAACCGAGGCGCTCACCACGCGGCTGATGCGGCGGGCGTCCAAATACGACAAGAGCGGCGATGAGCATTACAACCTGATTTCCGCCCTGCATAAATCCGTGCGCGGCAGTGATCCGGATGCGGCGCTCTACTGGTTTGCCCGGATGCTCACCGGCGGCGAGGATCCGCGATTTCTGGCGCGCCGCCTGACGCGGATGGCGGTGGAGGACATCGGCCTTGCCGATCCGCAGGCGCAGACGATCTGCCTGCACGCCTGGGAAACCTACGAGCGGCTGGGCTCGCCCGAAGGCGAGTTGGCGCTGGCGCAGGCGGTGATCTACCTCGCGCTCGCGCCTAAATCCAACGGCGGCTACGTGGCCTATAAGGCGGCGATGGCGGCTGCCAAGAAAACCGGCTCCGAGCCGCCGCCCATGCATATCCTAAACGCGCCGACCTCATTGATGAAGGAGCAGGGCTTTGGCACCGGCTACCAGTATGATCATGATGCGGAGGACGGGTTTTCGGGACAGAATTATTTCCCCGAAACCATGAAGCGCGGGGTCTATTACACGCCGCCGGAGCGGGGCTTTGAGCGGGAGCTGAAAAAGCGGCTCGATTACTTTGCCAAGCTGCGTGCGCGGCGGGGCGAGGGGTGAGATCCGGTTGACAAGCCCTGCGCGCAGGCAGAAAGAGGCCCGATGTTTTTAACGATGCTGCAAGTGGCCGCCGGTGGGGCGATTGGAGCCGTGGGGCGCTACCTCATGGGGGTTCTCGTGCTGCGCGTTGTCGGCGCGGGCTTCCCGCTGGCGACGCTTTTGGTGAATGTCATTGGCTCCTTCGTGATGGGCGTGCTGATCGTGACGCTGGCGCATCGGGGCTCGATGCATCTTGCGCCCTTCCTCACCGTAGGGATGCTCGGCGGTTTCACCACGTTTTCGGCCTTCTCGCTCGATACCATCGTGCTGATGGAACGCGGCGAGACGGGGCTGGCGCTGCTCTATGTGGCGCTTTCGGTTGTGGCCTCCATCGGGGCGGTTTTTGCAGGCATGACGATCACACGGGGGATCCTCGCATGAGTGGCGTTCAACAGATCACGGTGTCGGACGACGACGCAGGCCAACGGCTGGATCGCTGGTTCCGCCGCCTGTTTCCGCAAATCACGCAGGGGCGCATCGAGAAGATGTGCCGTAAGGGCGAGATTCGCGTGGATGGCGGCCGGGTGAAATCCGCCACGCGGCTTGAGCCCGGGCAGATCGTGCGCGTGCCGCCGCTGCCCACCGTGGATGCCGCCAAGGCCGCCACGCCGCCGGTGAAGAAGATCTCGGCGGCCGATGAGGCGCTGATCCAGCAGGCGGTGATCTGGAAAGACGATCACATCATCGCGCTGAACAAGCCGCCGGGCCTGCCCACGCAGGGCGGCAGCAAGCAGACGCGCCACGTGGACGGGCTTGCCGACGCGCTGCGCTTCGGCAAAGACGAAAAACCTCGCCTCGTGCACCGACTCGACAAGGACACCTCCGGCGTTCTGCTGCTGGCGCGCACCCGTGCCGCGGCGCAGGCGCTCACCGCCGCGATCCGCCACAAGGCCACGCGCAAGATCTACTGGTCGGTGGTGGCTGGCGTGCCGCATCCCTTCCTTGGCGAGATCAAGACAGGCCTCGTGAAGGCACCGGGTCACGGCAGCCACGGCGAAGGCGAGAAGATGCAGCTTGTCCATCCGGGCGAGATCGAAAGCACGCCGGGCGCAAAACGCGCGCTCACCCATTATGCCACGCTCTACCGCGTCGGTAGCCGCGCTTCGTGGGTGGCGATGGAGCCGATCACCGGCCGCACCCACCAGCTGCGCGCCCATATGGCGGGCATCGGCCACCCGATCATCGGCGATGGCAAATACGGCGGCTCTGGTCAGGAGAACCTCGGTGATGGCTGGGGCGCAAAACTGGGCGGCATCATCTCCAACAAGCTGCACCTGCACGCGCGCTCCATGAGCTTTGAGCATCCCGTCACGCGCAAGCCGATCACCATCACCGCGCCGCTGCCCGAGCATATGGCCCGCACCTTCGAGACCTTCGGCTGGACGGAGGATCTGGCGGCGGACGATCCTTTCGAGGAACTGCAGTAGGCCGGGGCAGGGCGACAAGCCAAACTTACGTGCTAGCTTCCTGAGACAGGCCCGCCATCCCGGCGGGCTGTTGATTTGAGACAGGAGGCCCGTATTCATGCCCGCCGTTACCTTTTCCCACATCGGCATCACCGTGCCCGATCTGGAACGCGCCGTGGAGTTCTACACCAAGGCGTTCGATTTCTACGTGATCATGCCGCCCTCCGAGGTGGTGCAGGACGACAGCGCCATCGGTGTGATGTGCGATGACGTTTTCGGACCCGGCTGGGGGCGCTTTCGCATCGCGCATCTCTCCACCGGCGATGGCACCGGGATCGAGCTGTTCGAGTTTCCCAACACCGAAGATACGCCGCCCCCGTTTGAATACTGGAAGCCCGGCATCTTCCATTTCTGCCTGCAGGACGACGATCTTGAAGGGCGCGTGAAGCGCATCGAGGCCCATGGCGGGCGGCAGCGGATGCAGCAGGTGCGCAAGTATTATCCGGGCCAGAAACCCTACCGGATGGTCTATTGCGAAGATCCTTTCGGCAATCTCGTGGAGCTCTACAGCCACTCCTACGAGCTGACCTATTCCGCCGGTGCCTACGCCGAGGACGGTTGACCTTCGCGCCTGCCCGTGGTGAAGCCTGTCGCGACTTTTTCTTCCCGAAGGCGCCATGGATCTAAAGCTCGCGATATTCGATGTGGACGGCACGCTGGTGGACAGCCAGCACCTGATCGTGGCCGCGATGCAGGCGGCCTGCGAAGGCGAGGGCGTTGCCGCCCCGGCGCGGCAGGCGCTGCTGTCGGGCGTCGGACTTTCGCTGCCGCAGCTGGTGCCGGGACTGTTCCCAGCGCTTGAGGCTGAGGCCCACGCGGCCATCGTTTCAGGCTACAAGCACCACTATGCGCGGCTGCGGGCCGAGGGCGGCGAGGCGCAGGTGACACCGCTTTATTCGGGCGCGCTGGAGGCTCTTAAGGCGCTACACGCGCAAGACGAGATCCTGCTGGGCGTCGCCACCGGGAAATCCCGGCGCGGGCTGGAGTTCATCCTCGACAGCTTCGATCTGCGCCGCCTTTTCGTCACCACGCAGGTGGCTGATGATCACCCCTCCAAGCCGCACCCCTCCATGATCTTCACCGCGCTGGCTGAGACGGGCGTCGCGCCGGAGAATGCGGTGATGATCGGCGATACGAGCTACGACATGGACATGGCCCGCGCCGCGGGCGTGCGTGCCATCGGCGTGAGCTGGGGCTATCATGACACCGCGCGGCTGCAGGCGGCGGGCGCGCAGGCGGTGGTGGATAATTTCGACGCGTTGCAACAAAAGCTTTGGAGCTGACCGGTATGGCTGAGTGGAAACAGAAACGCTTCTGGAAAGAGGCCACGGCAGCGGAATGCGACGGTGGCTTCGAGGTGCTGCTGGATGGCCGCCGCCTGAAGACACCGGGCAAGGCCGCGCTGGTGATGCCGACGCTGGCCATGGCGCAGGCCGTGGCAGAGGAATGGGCGGCGCAGGAGGGCGAGGTGCAGCCGCTCACCATGCCGGTGACGCGCTCAGCGAATTCCGCCATCGACAAGGTCAGCACCCAGTTTGACGACGTGGCCGCGCTGATCGCTGCCTATGGCGAGACGGATCTGCTCTGCTACCGCGCCGAAGGCCCGGCCGAGCTGATCGCCCGGCAGGCGGAAGTGTGGGATCCGCTGCTGGACTGGCTCGACGAAGCGCATGGCGCGCGGCTGGGCACAAATGAGGGCGTGATGTTCTTTGAGCAGGACCCCGAGGCGCTGGCGCGTCTGCGCAGCGAAGTGTTCCGGCTTTCGCCGTTCGAACTGACGGCGTTTCACGATCTCGTCGGGCTTTCCGGCTCGCTTGTGATCGGGCTGGCGGCCATCGCCGGGCAGCAACCTGCCGAAGCGCTTTGGGCCGCGTCGCGAATCGATGAAACCTGGCAAGCCGAGCTTTGGGGCGAGGATGAGGAAGCGCAGGAGATGGCGCAGGCCAAGAAAGACGGCTTCCTGCATGCCGATCGCTTCTACAAACTGACCCAATAAGGGGCTTTCGTTGCCTATAGCCGCCCGCAGTTTGCCCTGCCTGCCGCCCGATCGGGCGATCACCTGATTGCGATTTCGCATTTTCCCCCCGCGCACTTGACCTTTGTTTGGGAATTTGCCCAAACTTGATGCACTGGGCGTCGGGCCACTCCGGCTCCCAAAATCACCCACGGCCGGAACAGGCCGGACTGCCACCCGCAAACGGGTGGTCCATCAGGAAGAGGTTAACATGAAAAAATCCGTATTTCTTGGCGCGCTCACGCTCGCCAGCATGGGTGCTGGCGTGGCCGGTGCCGCGACGCTGGACGACGTGAAAGCCCGGGGCAAGCTGAACTGTGGCGTGTCCACGGGTCTCGCCGGCTTCTCCGCGCCGGATGCAAACGGTGTCTGGGAAGGCTTCGACGTGGCCGTGTGCCGCGCCGTGGCAGCTGCGACCCTGGGCGATCCCATGGCCGTTGAATTCGTTTCGACCACCGGCAAGACGCGTTTCACGGCTCTGGCGTCCGGCGAGATCGACATGCTGGCTCGCAACACCACCTGGACCTTCAGCCGCGACGTCGACCTGAAGTTCGAATTCGTCGGCGTGAACTATTACGACGGTCAGGGCTTCATGGCTCCGAAAGAGCTGGGCGTTTCCTCCGCGAAGGAACTGGACGGCGCGACCGTCTGCATCCAGACCGGCACCACCACCGAGCTGAACCTCGCGGACTTCTTCCGCGCAAACAGCATCAGCTACGAGCCGGTGCCGATCGAGACCAACGCGGAAGCCATCCAGCAGTACCTGGCCGGCGCCTGTGACGTTTACACCACCGACGCGTCCGGCCTTGCCGCAAGCCGCGCCACCTTTGAAGATGCCTCCGCGCACGTGCTGCTGCCGGAAATCATCTCCAAGGAGCCGCTGGGCCCGCTTGTCCGCCACGGCGACAACGAGTGGGGCGACATCGTTCGCTGGACGCTGAACGCGCTGATCGCCGCTGAAGAGCTGGGTGTCACCTCCGCCAACATCGGCGAGCTGAAAGCCGGCACCAACAACCCGGAAGTCAACCGTCTGCTCGGCACCGAGGGCAACCTCGGCGAGATGCTCGGCCTCGACGCTGACTTTGCTGCCAAAGCCATCATGGCTGGCGGCAACTACGGCGAGATTTTCGAGAAGAACATCGGTGAGTCCACGCCCATCGGCCTGGCCCGCGGGCTGAACGCCCAGTGGACCGATGGCGGCCTGCTCTACGCTCCGCCCTTCCGCTAAGCACTCCTGATGAAGGGCGCGGGTCTTCCCGCGCCCTTCTCACATAATAACACCGAAAAACACGTTATAAGTGTCCGGCCCGAAGAGCGCATGAAATGCGCCGCGAACCGCCGGGACGACGGGGAAATCATTCATGACGACACTCGCTGACCCTCCCAAGGAGCAGTTCAAGCTGTCTATGTTGATCAACGATACACGCTATCGTTCGTTAACATTCCAAGCCTTGGCCGCCATCGCTCTGGCGCTGATGTTCTGGTATCTCGGCAACAACCTCATTCAGAACCTGCGGGCCGCGGGTTTGAACATTTCTTTCGATTTTCTCGGCGAAGCCGCAGGTTACGATATCAACCAAACGCTGATCGAGTACGACAGCCAGTCGTCGCATCTGCGCGCCGCGATTGTCGGGGCGTTGAACACGCTGCTGGTGGCCTTCCTGGCCTGCATCACGGCCACGGTTTTCGGCGTGGTTGCCGGGGTGCTGCGCCTGTCCAACAACTGGCTCGTTTCCAAGCTGATGGCCTTCTACGTGGAGATCTTCCGCAACGTGCCGGTGCTGATCTGGATCATCATCATCTTCACGATCATGACGGCCGTGCTGCCGGGGCCGCGGGCCTTCCGCGGAGACGACGCCGAAGCCAGCATGCTCTTTAACGCCGTCGCCTTCACCAACCGGGGGGTCTACATCCCGCTGCCGTGGTTCTCGCGTGGGATCTTCGACAGTGCTGCGCTGAACTGGCTTCTGGTGCTCATCGTGCTTGGCGGCTCTTGGTTCGCCTCCCGCAAAATCGGCCAGTGGGCCAGCAAAGTGCAGGAAAAAGAGGGCGTGCGCCCGAAGACACTCTGGTTCACCCTTGGTGTCTGGATCGCGCCTTTCGCCGTGTTGATGCTGATCATGGGCCTGTCGTGGCAGATGCCGGAGCTCAAAGGCTTCAACTTCCAGGGCGGCATCAAGCTTGGCGGGCCGCTGATCGCGCTGTGGTTCGCGCTGTCGATCTACACCGGTGCCTTCATCGCGGAAAACGTGCGGGCCGGTATTCAGGCTGTCTCCAAAGGACAGACCGAAGCCGCCTCCGCACTGGGCCTGCGCCCGCGCCGCGTGATGAACCTCGTGGTTCTCCCGCAAGCGCTGCGCGTGATCATCCCACCGCTGATTTCCCAATACCTGAACATCACCAAGAACTCCTCGCTCGCCATCGCGGTGGGCTACGCCGACATCACGGCCACGCTGGGCGGCATCACGCTGAACCAGACGGGCCGCGCGATCGAATGCGTGATGCTTCTGATGTTGTTCTACCTGACCGTCTCGCTGCTCATCTCGATGGGGATGAACATCTACAACGCGTCTGTTAAGCTGAAGGAGCGTTGAGCCATGGCAGATCCGAAAAATCCGATCGCCTTCGTGGCCGATGGCACAATCCCGCCGTCGCCTCCGCCGGCCAACCAGACGGGCCCGGTGAAATGGGCGAAGGACAATCTCTTCTCCACGCCGCTGAACAGCCTCCTCACTCTGGCGGCCCTGTTCTGCATCTATGCGATCCTGAGCGGTAGCCTGCCCTGGATCCTGAACGGCCTCTGGACGACCTCCTCGCTGGCGGAATGCCGCGAGATCCTTCAGGGCACGACAGGGGCCTGTTTCTCGGTGCTGACCGAGCGCTGGCACCAGTTGATCTACGGGTTCCAGTACCCGGCCGATGCCTATTGGCGCCCGAACATCGCCTTCCTGCTGCTGCTGATCGCAATTGCACCGGTGCTGTTCTTCGATCTGCCGCGCAAGCTTCTGATCTTCACCGCGATCTACCCCTTCCTGGCCTATTGGCTGATCTGGGGCGGCACGATCATGGTGCCGATCATCGCCTTCCTCGGCTGTGCCGGGGGTGGCTTCGTGTTCCAGAAGTTCGGCAAGAGCAACTTCGCGGCGGGCTTCTTCGGCGGGATCATTGCGGCCTTTGCCGTCTGGATCATCGGCGGCGCGCTTGTGCCCGAGACGGCCAATGACAACGCCATGCTGACAGCGGTGCCGAGCCGCGATCTGGGTGGCTTCATGCTGAACATGATGCTGGGCGTGACCTGCGTGTCGCTCTCCCTGCCGCTGGGCATTGCGCTGGCGCTGGGGCGTCAGTCGAACATGCCGCTGATCAAGTGGATTTGTGTGATCTTCATTGAGTTCGTTCGCGGTGTGCCGCTGATCACGCTGCTCTTCGTGGCCTCGGTGATGCTGTCCTTCTTCTTTCCGCCGGAAAGCACGGTGGATCTCTTCCTGCGGGTTGTGATCATGATCACCATGTTCTCCGCAGCCTATATCGCGGAAGTGATCCGGGGCGGCCTCGCCGCTTTGCCCAAGGGCCAGTACGAAGCCGCCGACAGCCTTGGCCTCGACTATCCGCAAGCCATGCGCCTGATCATCCTGCCGCAAGCGCTCAAGATCTCCATCCCAGGGATCGTGAACGTGGCGGTTGGCCTGTTCAAGGACACGACGCTGGTGTCGGTGATCTCGATGTTCGACCTCGTCGGCATGATCCGCGGCCCGATCCTCGCCTCGACCGACTGGAACGGCGTCTACTGGGAGCTTCTCGGCTTCGCAGCGCTTCTGTTCTTCGTCGTCTGCTACGGCATTTCTCAATACTCCCAGTGGCTCGAACGTCGCCTCGCCACTGATCATCGCTAAGGAAATCACACATGTCTGAACTGGCAATCGAACGCGAAATCGACCGCTCCAAAATGAAGGTGAGCGACGAGGTCGCCATCCAGATCACCAACATGAACAAGTGGTACGGCAGCTTCCACGTGTTGCGTGACATCAACCTCACCGTGAACAAAGGCGAGCGTATCGTTGTGGCCGGGCCGTCGGGCTCGGGCAAATCCACCATGATCCGCTGCATCAATCGGCTGGAAGAACACCAGCAGGGGCAGATCGTCGTGGATGGGATCGAACTGACGAACGATCTCAAGAACATCGACAAGGTGCGCTCCGAGGTCGGCATGTGCTTCCAGCACTTCAACCTCTTCCCTCATCTCACGATCCTTGAGAACTGCACGCTGGCCCCGATTTGGGTGCGCAAGACGCCCAAGAAAGAGGCCGAGGAAACGGCGATGCATTTCCTAGAGAAGGTGAAAATCCCGGAGCAGGCCGACAAATACCCCGGCCAGCTGTCCGGCGGCCAGCAGCAGCGTGTGGCCATCGCGCGCTCGCTCTGCATGCGGCCCCGGATCATGCTCTTTGACGAGCCGACTTCGGCCCTTGACCCGGAAATGATCAAGGAGGTGCTCGACACGATGATCGAGCTCGCCGAAGAGGGCATGACGATGATCTGCGTGACCCACGAAATGGGTTTCGCGCGGCAGGTCGCCAACCGGGTGATCTTCATGGATCAGGGCCAGATCGTGGAGCAGAACGAGCCCGAGGAGTTCTTCAACAACCCGAAGAGCGACCGCACGAAGCTCTTCCTCAGCCAGATCCTGGGGCACTAGGCATGACGCTCCTCGGCATCCGCGTCTGCAAGGTTGCCGAGGTGTCAGAGGCCGCGGCCATTGCCGAAACCTTCGGCAAGCTGGGATTGGAAAACACGATGGGCGCCGGGGAAGGGGGCTTCTCCGGCGCCATCTTTTCGGCGCTCGATCAAAGCTGGGTCGAGGTCTGGGCCTCGGGCCCTGGCATGCCGGAAGGCATCATGCTGCAGCTGGTGGTCGAGGATGCCGAGGCCATGGCCAAGGCAGCGCGCGCCAACGGGCTTTCGCCGGAGGGGCCCTTCCAGATGCATGGCGAGACCGTCTATTGCCTGACGCTGCCCGGCGGGCTGGCGATGAGTTTTCAGTCGAAAAACATCTAGTTTGGCCTGTTTCGCCAGAAACAGGCCCGCGCCCGCCCGCCCCCTGGCGGGCGCGTTCCACGCCCACCCGGGCGAGCGCTAAACGCTTTTGGTCAGGGGGAGTTCAGTCCAGAAGCCGCCTTGGCACCATGAAATCCACAAGCTGCCCGGTGCCCATCTGCATCTCGGCCCAGCTGACCGCGGTGAAATCAATCACCGCCGTCGCGCAGGTCGGATACTGGAAATAGGCGTTGTCCCGCGCGGGTTTGGCGAGGATCTGCTCGGCGAAATCCGCGATGCCGGGGTTGTGGCCCAGCAGCAGCACGCAAGCCGCGCTGGCCTCCTGTAGCACGCCCAGCATCCGCAGGGCCGGCGCGTGATAGAGCCGGGGAGTGAACGCGGCCTCTGGCGGCGCATCAAAAGCTGGGGCCATCTGCGCCCATGTCTCGCGCGTGCGCGTGGCCGAGGAGGAGATCACCTGCTCTGGCACATAGCCCTGCCGCGCGAGCCAGCCGCCAATGGCCTGCGCCGATTGGATGCCGCGGTCATTGAGCTTGCGGTCGTGATCCTCGGCAAAGGGATCGTCCCAGGCGGATTTGGCGTGGCGGGTGAGGATCAGGCGCAGGGTCATTTCGGAAAGAACGCTCGCATGTGAAAGGCCGATTGGGCCTGCGTCCGGCCAAACCCTTCGCTGACAGGGCAGACTCGGCGCGCAAGGCAGCCGCCTTCATAGCACCCGCTTCCTGCCGCGCTTGCAAGAAAATCCTTGCAGGCGGAGACGTTGTAACCCTCAGGCCCTCCAAGCGCGTCCACCGGGCAGGTGGTGCGGCAGGGCTGATCGGCGCAGGCCTCGCAAGGGGAGCCCGCAGGCACAGGCGGCAGCGCAACACGCTCTGGCAAGAGCAATGCTCCCCGCAGCGAAATCATAAGCCCCGCGCGCGCATGCACCATCATCCCAACCGGGCTCTGCCAGAAAGCGCCGCTCTCAAGCGCCCAGGCGATGAAGGGCAGGTAGGGTGGCCCGTCCGAGGGGAATTGCGCGGTTCCGCCGAGCGCCTCGGCCAGCCCGCCGATCACGCGCTTGGAGAAGCGATCCAGAGGGTCTGGGCCTCCATCAGAGGCCTCCGGCGCGGCGGTGAAGGCCGCCCAGCCAGTGCTGTCCATCCCGATCAGCAGCAGGCTGCCGCCCGTGCCAGGATGCAGCCCGCCCATGACGAAGAGCCCATGCGTGGCGAGGCGTTCGTCAAGAGTCATTTGCGCGCGAAGGGCAGCCACAGGCTCCAGCCCAGCTTCGCAGGCCGCGCATCCTGCCACTCAAGCCCGACCGTCATCGCTTCGTGGCCTTGCTTGGGCTGGGCGATGTAGGTGCCGAAGAGCCGATCCCAGAGCGACAGCGAAAACCCGTAGTTGCTGTCATGCTCGCTGCGCACTGCGGAATGGTGCACGCGATGCATATCCGGCGTGACGATCACCAGCCGCAGGGCCGCATCCAGCCGGGGCGACAGCCGCAGGTTGGCGTGGTTGAACATGGCGGTGCCGTTGAGCAGCACCTCGAAGGCAATCACCGCCAGCGCAGAGGGCCCCAGCAGGTAGACAAGCCCGATTTTCAGCAGCATCGAAAGCGCGATTTCCACCGGATGGAAGCGGATCGCGGTCGTTACGTCCATGTCCCGATCCGCGTGATGGACGCGATGCAGCCGCCACAGCAGCGGCACCTTATGGGTGATCAGGTGCTGCGCCCAGATCGCGAGATCGAGGATCAGGATCGCGAGAAGGGCTTCCAGCCAAAGCGGCCAGGCAAGCCCGTTGAACAGCCCCCAGCCGCGCGCCTGCGCATCGAGCGCCGCCCCCACTGCCAACAGCGGCAGCGCAAGCGCAATCAGCCGCAACGAAAGCGTGTCGATCAGCACGAGCCCCCAATTGGTTCGCCAGCGCGCGGAGCGGGGCTGTGCGCGCGGCAGGCGCGGCACAAGGGCCTCCGCCAGCGCCAGCAGGCAGAAGAGACCCAGAAAAACGGCAAGGCGTATGAGCGCTTCATGTTCCATGGCCGCACTTCAGCGCGGATGCGCGCCGCGTGCAACGGGGCACAGCGGCGCGGGGGAACACGAAAGCGTCAGGTGGCTTCAGCGCGGCAAGGCGCGGATGATGGAGCCCGCGCCATGCTCGGTGAACAGCTCCAGCAGCACCGCATTCGGCGCGCGCCCATCCAGAATCACCGCCGCTCGCACGCCGCCTTCCAAGGCAGCAAGGCAGGTCTCGGTTTTCGGGATCATCCCGCCCGCGATCACGCCGGAGGCGGTCATCTCCTGCACCTGCTCGCGCGACAGCTCGGTCACCACCTCGCCATCTGCGTTCTTCACGCCTTCCACGTCGGTGAGCAGCAGCAGGCGGTCGGCCTTCAGGGCGGCAGCGATGGCCCCGGCGGCGGTGTCGCCATTGACGTTGAACGTCTCGCCATTGCGGCCCGCACCGAGCGGCGCGATGACCGGGATCTTGTTGGCGGCAAAGAGGTTGTGCAGGATCTCGGGGTTCATCAGCGCGGGCGTACCCACGAACCCCAGCGCCGGATCGGTCTGGTCGCAGATCATCAGGTTGGCGTCCTTGCCCGAAAGTCCCACGGCCTTGCCGCCCTGCGCGTTGATCGCCTGCACGATGCGCTTGTTGACGCGGCCCGAAAGCACCATCTCCACCACTTCCACCGTGGCCTCATCGGTCACGCGCTTGCCGTTCACGAACTCGCTCTTGATGTCGAGCTTGTGCAAAAGCTCGTTGATCATCGGCCCGCCGCCATGGACGATCACCGGGTTCACGCCCACCTGCTGCAAAAGCACGATGTCGCGGGCGAAGCTCTCCATCGCCTCGTCGCTGCCCATCGCATGGCCGCCGAACTTGACGACGATGATGGCGTCCTCATAGCGCTGCAGATAGGGCAGGGCCTGGGAAAGGGTTCTGGCGGTGGCGATCCAATCGCGGTTCATGGCGTCCTGCGTTTTCATGTGAGCATCCCTCATGTCGGCGCTTTTGTTAGAACTTTGGCCGGGCTGTGCCAAGGGGGAACCTTGGGCGCATTGCCTTTCGCACCGGCTTGGCTAGGCTGCCACTCAAGCAAATGCTGGAGTCCCCCATGGCCGAATCCCAAAGCCCCAGAACCCTGTTGCTGACCGGCGCAAGCCGCGGCATCGGCCATGCCACCGTGAAGCGCTTCTCGGCGGAAGGCTGGCGGGTGCTCACCTGCTCGCGCCAGCCCTTTGATGCGCGCTGCCCCTGGCCGGGCGGGGCGGGCAACCACATCCAGATCGATCTGGCGGACCCGAAGAACACCATCGAAGCCATCGAAGTGATCCGCGAGAAACTCGACGGACGGCTCGACGCACTGGTCAATAACGCCGGGATCTCGCCCAAGGGCGAAAACGGCGCACGGCTGAACACGATCGACACGGACCTGCGCACGTGGGGGCAGGTCTTCCACGTCAATTTCTTCGCCTCCGTCGTGCTGGCGCGCGGGCTGAAAGACGAACTGGCTGCAGCCAAAGGCTCTGTCGTCAATGTCACCTCCATCGCGGGTTCCCGCGTCCACCCCTTCGCCGGTGCCGCCTATGCCACCTCTAAGGCCGCACTTGCCGCGCTCACCCGCGAAATGGCCCATGATTTCGGCCCCCTCGGCGTGCGCGTCAACGCCATCGCGCCGGGTGAAGTGGAAACCGCCATTCTCAGCCCCGGCACCGAGAAAATCGTGGAAAACCTGCCGCTGAAACGCCTCGGGCAACCTGCTGAAGTGGCGGATGCCATCTATTTCCTGTGCTCAAGCCAGAGCAGCTACATCTCCGGCACCGAGATCGAGGTCAACGGCGCTCAGCACGTCTGAGCGCTGCCTGTTTGGCTGGCGTCGGATGCCTCCGGCGAGGACATTTTTACCAAGATGATGGGGCCCCACTTTGTTCCCCAAATATCTCGGGGGAGGCGCGCCGAAGGCGCGGCGGGGGCAGAGCCCCCAGCCCTGATCAAGCTATTCCAGCCCGGCGATGATGGCGCGCAGGGTGGCGATGCCTTCGCCTTTTTCCGAGGAGGTCAGCACGATCTCGGGGTAGGCGGCGGGGTGTTTGGCCAGCGCGCCCTTGACCTGTTCATAGACCTTGGCGCGGTCCTTTTCCTTCACCTTGTCGGTCTTGGTCATGACGACCTGAAAGGCGACGGCGGATTTGTCCAGTAGACCCATGATCTCGCTGTCGACCTTCTTCACGCCGTGGCGCGAATCGATCAGCACGAAGGCGCGGCGCAGGGAAGGGCGCCCCGAAAGGTAGCTTTTCAGCAGTTTCTGCCATTTCTCCACCACCGGCAGAGGCGCGTTGGCGTAGCCATAGCCGGGCAGGTCCACGAGATAGTGGCTGTCGGCGACGGTGAAGTAGTTGATCTCTTGCGTCCGGCCCGGGGTGTTGGAGGCACGCGCCAGCGCCTTGCGCCCGGTCAGCGCGTTGATCAGCGTGGATTTCCCGACGTTGGAGCGCCCGGCAAAACAGACTTCCATCCGGTCCGCCGGGGGCATGCCGCCCATGGCGACAACGCCTTTGAGGAAATCGGTATTGCCCGCGAACAGCTTGCGGCCGCGCTCGGCAGATAGTTCGTCCGGCTCCGGCGCGAAGGTGAAGGTAAAAGCCATCAGAGACGCTCCACGGGATCGTCGGCGCGGATCACGCCGCCTTGTTTCACAACGGCGTAGACGCCGAATTCCTGATGGCCCCAGCCGTCACTCAGGGCCGCGAGCGTGTCGGCGTCGCGCTTGCCGGTCACCTCATTGGCCGTGGTGGCCTTGCAGCGCGTGATCTGTTCGCGCACCGAAAGCACCACCTCGCCGATCCGCAGATCGTGCCCCACCCATTCCTCTTCTTCCCAGGGCGCGAGCCCGTCGATCCAGAGGTTGCCGCGCCAGCGCAGGGGCGAGATCTCGCGCCCGATTTTCTGGGAAACGGCCCGGTGCGAGGCGAGGTTGTTGAGGCTGATCGAGGGGAAATCCGTATCCGTCATAGCAATGCCGGGCACCCGGACGAGCCCCGTGGAGGCCAGCCCGTCCTGCGGCATCAGTGGTGCCACCCAGGCGAGGAAAGCGCTGACGTCGCCGTCGGGGTCGAAGGTCACCTCGCCCTGCGTGGCATGGGTCAGGGTGATCAGGCCTGTGGCCTCATCGAAACGGCAATCGATTGCCATCAGCCCCGGGGCCTTGGCCCCGCGAGAGAAGTTGCCGCAAGGCACCCAGGCGTCGCTGCGGGCCTTGCTGCGTTCGTGGCTCACCGCCCAGGCGCGATCATAGGGCAGGGGCGCGCCTGCGGTGAGCGTTACCGCCTCCAGCCGTTCACGCCCATGCGCCTTGATCGGGTGACGCCAGATGTCGGTGAGCTGGGCGCTCATTTACCCGCCTTGCTTTCCGGTTTCTTGCGTTTGAAGCCCGAAGTGATGTTGCCCAGCACATCCGGCTTGTAGCCCTGGCTGCGCATGATCGAATACTGCTGGATGAAGGTGATCGTGTTGTTCGCGATCCAGTAGACGACGAGGCCAGAGGCGAAGCTTCCGAGCATGAACATGAAGACCCAGGGCATCCAGGCAAAGACCATGGCCTGCGTCGGATCGGTGGGCGCCGGGTTCAGCTTCTGCTGCAGCCACATGGAGATACCGAGCAGCAGCGGCAGGATGCCGAGGAAGATCGTCGCCATCAGCGTGCCGGTTTCGGGCCCGGTGAAGGGCAGCAGGCCGAAGAGGTTCATGATCGAGGTCGGATCGGGCGCGGACAGATCCTGAAACGGGCCGAACCAGGCTGCGTGGCGCAGTTCGATCGTGACGAAGATCACCTTGTAGAGCGAGAAGAAGATCGGGATCTGCATCAGGATCGGCAGACAGCCCGAGGCCGGGTTGACCTTTTCTTTCTTGTAGAGCGCCATCATCTCCTGCTGGAGCTTCTGGCGATCATCACCGGCCTTTTCCTTGATCTTCTCCATCTCGGGCTGCAGTTCCTTCATCTTCGCCATGGAGACGTAGGAGCGGTAGGCCAGCGGGAAGAGGATGCCCTTGATGATCAGGGTCAGCACGATGATCGACCAGCCCATGTTGCCGATGAAGCCGTTCAGGGCGTGCAGGAGGCGGAAGATCGGTTTCGTGAGGAAGAAGAACCAGCCCCAGTCGATCGAATCCACGAAACGGTAGACGCCTTCGCGCTCGTAGTTGCGCAGCAGTTCCCATTCTTTCGCACCAGCGAAGAAGCGGGTTTCCACGGTGGCGGAGGTGCCTGCGGCCACTGTCATCGCATCGCGGCGGGCGATGGTTTTGTAGCGGTCGGTTTGCGGCTCGTAGCGCAGCACGGAGGAGAAGGTTTCGGTCTGGGCGGGGATGATCGTCGTCATCCAGTAGTGGTCGGTGAAGCCGAGCCAGCCGTTCTGGTCCACGGCCGTCACCTCGGTGGAGGCGCCCCAGGTCTCGTCACGGCCGAGGTTGCGCATATCCTTGTAGGAGAGCTCGTTCAGGGAGCCGCCCGTTTGCTGGATCGCGCCTTCGTGGATGATGAAGAAGCCTTTCAGATCAACCGGTTCGCCTTGGCGCACCACTTCTGCATAGGGCGCAAGACGCACGTCAGCGCCAGAGGTGTTCTGCACAGTCTGGGTGACGGTGAACATATTCTCGGCGTCGATGGCGATTTGGCGCTGGAAGGTCAGGCCCTTGCCGTTGCTCCATTCCAACTGGACCGGGGTCTCGGGCGTCAGTTCGCCGGTGCCAACTTGGGTCCAGGCGGTGGTGGGGCCGGGGACATCTGCGAAATCGAGCGCGCCGCCCGGGGCCCAGCCGAAGAGCGAGAAATAGCCGCCGGCGGTGCCTTCGGGGCGCAGCAAGGTCACCTGCGGGCTGCCGTCTTCGATGGTCTCGTTGTATTGCGTCAGCTTCAGATCGTCGATCCGGCCACCGGCCAGCGAGATGGAGCCGCTCAGAGCGTCGGTTTTCACCGCGATGCGCGCCGCTTCGGCGACAGCGGTCTCACCGCCAGCCTCGCCACTGCCAGCGGTGGCGGCCACGGGGGCGGTATCCACAGCCGGGACATTGGCGCTATCGCTGATCTCGGGGGCGTTCGGATCGATCACGGGCTCTTCCGGTGGGAAGACCACGAACCAGACGAGGATCACGAGAAAGCTGAGCGCGGTTGCGAGGATGAGATTCTTGTTCTGATCGTCCATCTGGGACAGCCACCTTCCGGGTAAAAAGTCAGAGGTGGTTCAACAGGCCGCAGGCCAAAAGGTCAAGTCATTTTCCGGTTTCGCGCCAGCGCCACAAGGCCGCGCGACGCTGGTTTTTGCACAGGCGCCGGCTCAGCCATGGCGGCTGGCGGGCGGCGGTGGAGCCTTGCCCGATGCCGCGCCCAGACCTCCGGCAAGGTGGGCCAGCCGGGCGCTGTGCCGCGCTATCCATGTATCTGTTTCGGCCAAAGGCATCGGGCGCGCGATCCCGTAGCCCTGCACGTGGCCGCAGCCCATCCGCGCAAGCGTGGCCTGTTCGGCAAGGGTTTCAACGCCTTCCGCCAGCGTCTCCATGCCTAGGCGCTCTGCGAAGGCGAGGATGGCGGCGACGGTTGTCTGCTGGTCCGCATCGGTATCGACATGGGTGATGAAACAGCGATCGATCTTGACGCGCTGGATGCTGAACCGGCGGATATTGGCGATGGCGGCGAAGCCGGTGCCGAAATCATCCAGATCGATCTGGCAGCCCATCGCAGCGAGGGCCGCGAGGTTGCGGGCGATCATCTCATCCCCGTGACCAACCGCGACAGTCTCCAGCACTTCGAGCGTCAGCTGCGCCGCGGGCACCCCGTGGCGATCCAGCTCCCAGCGGATGTGATCGGCGATCTGCGGATTGCGCAGCTCTTCGGTGGAGAGGTTGATGCCGACACCGGGCACCGAAAGCCCGGCCTCGCGCCAATGGACAAGGGCCGAGAGCGCCTCCTGCAGCATCCGGTGGCAGAGCCGCTCAGACAGCCCGGCAGCGGCAACGGCGGGCAGGAACGCGCCGGGCGGCAGGAGGCCGCGGTCGGGATGCTGCCAGCGCGCCAGCGCCTCGAAACCGGTGATCTCCCCGGTGCTGGCCGAGATCTGGGGCTGGAAATGGGCGATGATCTGACCCTCTTCGATGGCTTCGGCCATGCGGTCCGCGAGAGGTTCATCCTCCTCCGCCCGCAGCGCCAGATCGGGCGAATAGGCGCGGATCGCGCCGGGGCCGTGCTGATGCGCCAGATCCAGCGCCGCCTGTGCGGCGCGGAGGGTCTCGCCGCCACCGGGGCGCGGGGCGTTGCCGCAAAGGCAGAATCCCACCGAGCAGGAGGCATAGAGCGACAGCCCGTCGAGGCTGAAAGGCTCCGCGATGGCCGATTGCAGCCGCGTGCCGATCTGAATCGCCGCTTCGAGCGACAGCCGCTCTTCGGCTGCGGTGATCAGTCCGAAGCGGCCATTGCCCAGCGGAAAGAGCCGATCCCCTCTGCGCAGGCTGCGGGCGAGCCGTTCGGCCACGCGCTGCTCCACGGTGCGGGTGGTGTCGGGGCCATAGCGTTCGGAAAGCGTGTTGTATTCATCAAGCTGCAGCAGATAGCAGGCCGGTTTGCGCAGGCTGTTTTCAGCGGCGGCAAGGGCGATGTCGACCGCGTGCACGAAGGTGTCCTCCCCGTCCGAACGGTACCCGAAAGTGGCCTCGTCGTCGGAGAATTCGAAGGATCCCGCCAGCGCAAAGGCCGCGGGCAGCCCAAGGGCGCAGACCAGAAGGCCGCTTTCGCCGCCGATCCAGAAGCTGGCCAACGTGACGGCGGGCAGGAAGGCCAGAATCTGTGGGCCATTGAGCGTGCTGCGCATCTTGCGGCGCAGGCGGAGGAGTTCGGAGCGGCTGATCGCGCGCATCGGCAAGGCACCTTTCAGGGCCGGAGGAAAGACAATCTCTGCCTTCCAGCCCTAGTGCCTGTGGCTCTTCCGACGGTTAACGCAGCTTGGGAAGTTGTGCGGCATTTTCATCAAATGCCTCTGGGTCACGGGTCAGCCCGGCGAAATCGAAGAGCTTCGGGTCCAGCAAATGCGAGGGCCGCGCGTTCATCAGGGCGCGGAACATCACCTGACGGCGGCCGGGACTGTTCTTTTCCCACTGGTCCAGAATCTGCTTCACCTGCTGGCGCTGCAGCCCGTCCTGGCTGCCGCAGAGATCGCAGGGGATGATCGGGTAGTTCATCGCGGTGGCGAATTTCTCGCAATCGGCCTCGGCCACATGGGCCAGCGGGCGGTAGACGAACAGATCGCCTTCCTCGTTCACGAGCTTCGGCGGCATCGTGGCGAGCCGCCCGCCGTGGAAGAGGTTCATGAAGAAGGTCTCGAGGATGTCGTCGCGGTGATGGCCCAGCACCACGGCCGAGCAGCCTTCCTCCCGCGCGATACGGTAGAGGTTGCCCCGGCGCAGGCGCGAGCAGAGCGCGCAATAGGTCCGGCCTTGCGGCACCTTGTCGACGACGATGGAATAGGTGTCCTGATACTCGATCCGGTGCGGGACGCCCATCTTCTCAAGGAAGGCGGGCAGTACGGTGGCCGGAAAGCCCGGCTGGCCCTGATCTAGGTTGCAGGCCAGAAGATCCACCGGCAGCAGCCCGCGCCATTTCAGCTCATAGAGCACGGCCAGCAGCGTGTAGCTGTCCTTGCCGCCGGAAAGGCAGACAAGCCAGCGGGCGTCGCGTTCGATCATGCCATATTGCTCGATCGCCTCGCGCGCATAGCGCACGATGCGTTTGCGGAGCTTCTTGAACTCCGTGGTGGAGGGCGCACCGGCAAAGAGCGGGTGGATATCATCGAGATCGTCGAGCATGGCCGCTGCGATAGAGCAGATCGGCCTTGCGGGCAAGGGGTGTGCGGGCTGTGTGATAGCCTCGGCCAACGCCAATACATCCGAAACCGAGGCTGGGCCGTACTCCCTTCAAAGACGCTGACACAAAGGAAGACCCCATGCTTCGCCTTCTCGCCCTTTTCTCCGCCCTGTTTGTGCTTGCGGCCTGTACCGGGCGGCCCTCGCTCGATGATCGCGCCTTGAGCGACCGGGAGTTAAACCTTGAAGAATTCTTCGCGGGCGAAACACGCGCCTACGGGCAGTTTCAGGATCGCTTCGGCACCGTGCGTCGCCGGTTTGAAGTGGACATCACCGGCACGTGGGATGGCGAATGGCTGAAGCTCGTGGAGGATTTCGTCTATGAGGACGGCAGCACCGAGCAGCGCATCTGGACGCTGCGCAAGACCGGTGATCAGACATGGGAAGGCACGGCCCCCGGTGTGATCGGCGTGGCCAAGGGCGAAGAGCGCGGCGATACCTTCCGCTGGGGCTACACCATCGATCTGCCGGTGCCCGACGGCACCCTGCGCGTGACCTTTGACGACTGGATGTGGCTTCTGAGCGAGGACCGCCTTCTGAACCGCGCCTACATGGAACGCTTCGGCGTGACAATCGGCGAGGTGATCATCACGTTTGAGAAATAGGCCTCTTTAGAGAAATTGAGGCAGGCCCCCGGCCCTGGGTAGGGGTGAAGCCCCCTCCCATGGGGAGGGTCGGGGGCTGGCCGGCGGTGCCGGCAAAGAGGGGCTCCAACAATAAAGGCACCCCGGAAAGGGTGCCTTTTCCTTTGTCCGAGGGCTGATTTTACGCCTCTTCGAGCTTGTCCTGGGTCTTCGTTTCGAAATCGCTGGCGTCGTGGCGTTCGTGAAGCTGCTCCTGCGGCTCGCCCCAGCCGCGGTTGACCATGCGGCCTCGCTTTACGGCCGGGCGGGCGTCGATGGTCTTGGCCCAGCGTTGCACGTTCTTGTAGCTCTCTACGTCAAGGAACTCGGCGGCATTGTAGAGCCGGCCAAGGGCCAACTGGCCGTACCACGACCAGATCGCGATATCGGCGATGGTGTACTCATCGCCCGTCATGAAACTGTTGTTGGCCAGATGCCTGTCCAGCACGTCGAGCTGGCGCTTGGCCTCCATGGCGAAACGGTCGATCGGGTATTGCCATTTCTCCGGCGCATAGGCGTAGAAATGGCCAAAGCCGCCACCCAGATAGGGCGCGGAGCCCATCTGCCAGAACAGCCACGACAGCAGCTCAGGCCGCTTGGCGGGATCTTCAGGGAGGAACTTCCCGAATTTCTCGGCCAGATGCAGCAGGATCGCGCCGGATTCAAACACCCGCACGGGCGTGTCGCCGGAGCGGTCCATCAGGGCGGGGATTTTGGAGTTGGGGTTCACGTCCACGAAGCCTGAGCCGAACTGATCGCCCTCGTTGATCTTGATCAGCCAGGCGTCGTATTCGGCCTCGCGCACGCCCGCCTCCAGCAGCTCTTCAAACAGCACCGTCACTTTCACGCCGTTGGGCGTGGCCAGCGAGTAAAGCTGGAACGGGTGCTTGCCGACGGGCAGCTCTTTGTCGTGGGTCGCGCCGGCGATGGGGCGGTTGATATTGGCGAACTGGCCGCCGTTGCCGGGCTCCCAGGTCCAGACCTTGGGGGGCGTGTAGCTGTCGGTGCTCATGTGAGTATCCTTCCTGATGTCGGCCCTTGCGGGGATGGCCTTTACCTATGGCCCCCTGCCGCGATTGCAATCGCCGATTGCGCCGCGCACGGTTACGTGAGCGCGAAAGCCGTGGCCGCATAGGTGAGCAGGATGGCGGCCATGCCGATGGCCCAACAGCCGGAGCGCAGCCGGTTGAGCCCGACCCAATAGGCCAGAAGGAAGCCGCAGCGCGCCAGCAGATAGGCCCCTGCTGCAGCGCTTGTCAGTGGCGTTTGCCCGCCGGAAAGCACAAGCGCCGTGGCTGCAGGCGCGTACATGGCCGCCGACTCCACCGTGTTGCGCAGGGCCCGCGCGGCGCGGCCCGCGAAACCTGCGTCGCCTAGGGGCTCGGACCTGTCGGTCATCACGAAGACCACCCCGCGCAGGCGGACGGTGTAGAGGTGCTGTACGGCGGCCGCGAGGAAGGTGAGCATGCCGATGCCGAGAAGCGCGAAGAGTTCCATGATGTCCTGCCTTTGATTGGGATGCTTGACAGGATGCTGAACGAATTCGCACATTCAATTCACGATTAGGCAGTTTGGATGTGCAAAAATGTTCACCCCCGGAGAGCGTGATCTGGCGGTTGTCTCGGCCTTGGGGCAGGGGCGCAGCCTGTCGGCGGCGGCGCGCTTGCTGGGCGTGGCCCATACGACCGTTGCGCGGCGGCTGGCCGATCTGGAGCACTACTACGGCGCGGAGCTTTTCTTTCGCGGAAGCGAGGGCATGGTGCCCACGACGGCCGGAGAGGCGCTGCTTGCGGCTGCGAGCCGGGCGCGGGCGGAACTGCAGGAGGCCGAGCGGCGGATCAAGGGGCGCGATCTGCGGCTGGAGGGGCGGGTGAGCCTCTCGACGGTGGATCTGCTCGCCGAGCGCTACATGCCGCGCCTTGCCGCCCTGCGCCAGAGCTACCCCGGCATCGACCTCGCGCTGGAAATCTCACCGGAACTGCGCAACCTGTCGCGCCGGGAGGCCGAGATCGGCCTGCGGCTGACGAATGCGCCGGAGCCGCATCTGTTCGGGCGGCAGCTGGAGACGTTGCATTTCTGCGCCTACGCGCGGGCGGATCTGGGAGCGGAGCCGGATTTCATCAGCTACGGCGAGCGCGATTGCGCAGCCCCCGCAAACCGCTGGCTGCGCGCAAACATCGCGCCGGAGCGTCTGCGCGCGCAGGTGCCCACGCCGGGCGTAATGCTGCGCGCCGTGGCTGCGGGGCTGGGGGCGGGATTGCTTCCGCGCGAGATCGCGGGGCAGGATCCTACCTTGCGCTGCCTTGATGTGGAACCTGCGTTCACAATGGGGGTCTGGGTGCTGACGGCACCGGAACTGAAGGAAACCGCGCGGGTGAGGGCCGTGTTGGAGGTTTTGGGGCAGCGATCTGCAAAAGCTGCTTAATCGGGGACGTTGTCGATCCCTGAGCCGCCCAGCGGATGGCAGCGGCAGACCCGGCGCACGCCGAGGTAGGTGCCTTTGATGCCGCCGTGTTTCTCAAGCGCTTCCAGAATATAGGCCGAGCAGGTGGGCTGGTAGCGGCAGTTGAAGCCGACCCAAGGCGAAAACACCAGCCGGTAGGCGCGGATGGGAAGCGCGGCGATATGGGCGAGCGGTGTCATCCGCGTTTCTCCCGTGGCGCTTCGTGCACGCGCCGCAGGGCGTAGCGCATGTCCCCCAGCAGATCTGTGAAAGCGCGCTCTGCGGTGGCGCCGGGGCGGCCGATCAGCACGTAGTCATAGCCGGGCTGCCCGCCCTCAGGCAGCAGCGCGCGGGCCACTTCGCGCAGGCGGCGCTTGGCGCGGTTGCGCGCCACGGCATTGCCCACCTTCTTGGAGCAGGTGAAGCCGACGCGCACCAATGCGGGATCCACGCGCGCAGCCTCCTCGGCGCTGCGGGCGCGGGCCTGTAGCGTGAAGCCGGACGTTCCCTGCCGCCGCGCGCGGGCGGCTTTCAGGAAATCGGCGCGTTTGGTCAGAACCTGCATCGGGGCTTCCAATATGGGCAGTCAGAGCCTAGATAGGCGCGCTCTGGGCGCAGCACAAACGCAAAAACCGCCGACTGCGCGAGGCATCCGACGGTTCGAGCGTTCAAGCCTGACAGGCAAAGAGCTTATGCGGACAGCTCTTTACGGCCCTTCGCACGGCGTGCGTTCAGGATCTTGCGGCCAGCTTTGGTGGCCATGCGCGCACGGAAGCCGTGGCGGCGTTTGCGAACCAGGTTCGAAGGTTGGTAGGTGCGTTTCATCGCCCGTCTCCATCATCAGGTGTCAGCCAGGAATCCCGGATGGATTCGGAGGCCGGTTGCGTTCGAAGCCCGGTCTTTAGAAGCTCATCTGCCGGAAGTCAATTCGCCTAGCCCGTGTTTGTTGCAGGAATTTCCACCTTTTTCGCCATTTGTTACAGGCACTTTGTTACAGCCACCGGCCCGTAGGCGCAAAAAGGCGCGAATCCCGTCACTCCCGATCAAGGCGGCGTGAACGGCCTTACACGGGGTGCGCCAAAATCGCATGTTGAAGCGCAACAGGCAACGCATGGCTTTGGATGAAACGCATGACTGATACCCCCCTGACCGAAAAGCCCGGCATCGTCCGGAGGCTTCCGATGATCGCGATCCTGATCGTGGCTTGTGTCGGGGCCTTCACGCTGCGCGATTACCTTTCGTTTGAAACACTTGCTGCCAACCGCGAGGCCCTGCTGGCTTATCGCGACGCCCACTACCTGCTCACGGCGCTGCTGTTCATGGGTGTCTACATCCTGATCGTAGGCTTTTCGCTCCCCGGTGCCACAGTGGCGACGCTCACCGGCGGCTTCCTCTTCGGTGTCTTCCCCGGCGCGCTGTTCAACGTGCTGGCGGCTACGATCGGGGCGACGGCCATCTTCCTTGCCGCCAAATGGGGCATGGGCGAGCGGCTTTCGGCGCGGATGGACAGCTCGCAAGGAGCCGTCAAGAAGATCAAGGACGGGATCGACGACAACCAGTGGTCAATGCTCTTCCTGATCCGGCTGGTGCCCGTGGTGCCCTTCTTCGTGGCCAATCTCGTGCCCGCGCTTGTAGGCGTGCCGCTTTACCGCTTCGTCATCTCCACTTTCCTCGGCATCATCCCGGGCGGCATCGTCTATACCTCCGTGGGTGCTGGGCTGGGTGAGGTGTTCGCGCGCGGCGAGACGCCGAACCTCGGCATCATCTTCGAGCCGCAGATCCTGCTGCCCATCCTCGGCCTCTGTGCCCTGGCAGCCCTTCCCATCCTCCTCAAGGCCGTGACCGGCAAGAAAGGCCTGTAAGCCATGAAGAAGATCAAAACCGATATCTGCGTGATCGGCGCGGGCTCCGGCGGGCTTTCGGTGGCGGCAGGGGCCGTGCAGATGGGGGCGGAGGTCGTCCTGCTGGAAGGCCACAAGATGGGCGGCGACTGCCTCAACTTCGGCTGCGTGCCCTCCAAGGCGCTGCTGGCGGCAGGCAAACACGCCCATGCCATGGGCACAGGCCGCCCCTTCGGCGTGACGCCGGTGCTGCCCGAGGTGAGCTACGGCGCGGCCAAGGATCATGTGCACAAGGTGATAGAAACCATCGAGCCGGTGGACAGCCAGGAGCGGTTTGAGGGCCTTGGCGTGAAGGTGATCCGCGAGTTCGGCCATTTCATCTCGGAGAGCGAGGTGCAGGCGGGCGACACGGTGATCTCCGCCCGCCGTTTCGTGATCGCCACCGGCTCCGGCCCCTTCGTGCCGCCGATCCCCGGCCTTGCAGATGTGCCTTACCTCACGAATGAAACGCTTTTTGATCTGCGCGAGCAGCCCGGCCACTTGCTGATCATCGGTGGCGGCCCTATCGGGCTAGAGATGGCGCAGGCGCATCGGCGGCTGGGCAGCGAGGTGACGGTGATCGAAGGCGAAAAGGCGCTAGGCAAGGATGATCCCGAAATCTCCGCCATCGCGCTTGAACGCCTGCGCGCCGAGGGCATCGTGATCGAGGAAGGCACGAAGGCGGCGCAGGTATCCGGCGCGGCAGGCGCAATCACCGTGGAGGCCGAGGACGGCCGCCGCTTCACCGGCACCCACCTTCTGGTGGCCGTGGGGCGCAAGGTGAATGTTGAAAACCTTAGGTTGGAGGCCGCCGGGGTGGACTACACCCGGCAAGGCGTCACCGTTGGCCCCGATCTGCGCAGCAGCAACCGCCGCGTCTATGCCATCGGCGATGTGGCCGGAGGTTTCCAGTTCACCCATGTGGCGGGCTACCACGCGGGGGTCATCATCCGCTCTATTCTCTTTGGTCTGCCCTCGAAGGCGCGCACAGACCACATTCCGTGGGCCACATACACCGATCCCGAGATCGCGCAGGTCGGCCTGACGGAGGCACAGGCGCGCGCGGCGCATGGCGAGGCGCTAACCGTGGCGCGCTTTGCCTTTGAAGAGAATGACCGCGCCATCGCGGAAGGCCGCACCACCGGGCTGATCAAAGTCATGGTGGTGAAGGGCCGCCCCGTGGGGGCGTCCATCGTCGGGGCGCAGGCGGGCGATCTGATCGGCGTCTGGTCGCTTGCCATCGCAAACAAGTTGAAAATGTCCGCCGTTGCCAACATGATAGCCCCCTATCCGACGCTGGGCGAGGTCAACAAGCGGGCGGCGGGGGCTTACTTCTCGCCGAAGCTGTTTGACAATCCGACAGTAAAAAAGGTTGTTGGCTTCGTGCAGAAATACCTGCCGTAGCCGCAGGCAGGGCAGGGTGTAGGCCAGGGAGATAACGCGCGCCATGTTCCTCAGATCGCTATCCGGGCGCTTCCTGATGCTGACGGTGCTCTTCGTCATGCTGGCGGAGGTGATGATCTTCGTGCCCTCTGTGGCGCGCTTCCGGGAGGATTATCTGCTGCTGAAGCTCGAGAAGGCGCAGATCGCCTCGCTCGCGCTGCTGGCCAACGACATGATCGACCCGGATCTGGAGGCCGAGCTTCTGAGCAATGCGGGCGTCTTCAACGTGGTGCTACGGCGCGACGAGGTGCGCCAGCTTATCCTGTCTTCCCCGATGCCCGCCCCGATCGACAACACGGTGGATCTGCGCGATGCCAGCGCCTGGGTACTGATCCGCGACGCGATGATGCGGCTCGTGGACCCGGACCCGGAGGTGATCCGGGTTATCGGCCAGCCCGTGCGCGAGGCGGGGCTCTTGATCGAGATCACCACCGAAACCGATTCCTTGCGCGCCGCGATGATCGACTACGGCATCCGCATCCTGATCCTGTCGGCCGTCATCTCGGCCTTTACGGCCGTTCTTCTGTTCCTTGCCGTGCGTGGCTTCCTCGTCACGCCGATCAAACGGGTTGTGGCGGCGATGCAGAGCTATGCCGTCGCGCCGGAGGATGCCCGCCGCATTATCCAGCCGAGCGCGGGCATTACCGAGTTGCGTGAGGCAGAGGAAGCGCTGCAATCCATGCAGACGGAACTGACAAGCGCCCTGCGCCAAAAAGAGCGGCTGGCCCAGCTTGGTGGCGCGGTGGCCAAGGTGAGCCACGATCTGCGCAATATCCTGACGACGGCGCAGCTGTTCACTGACCGGATGGAGATCAGCAGCGATCCCGCAGTGCAACGCGCGGTGCCCAAGCTGATGGGCTCGATCAGCCGCGCGGTGAACTTGTGCGAATCCACGCTCGCCTTCGGCAAGGCCGAGGAACCCGCCCCGATGCTCAACCGCTTCCCGCTGGCCACGCTGGTGGAGGATGTGGTTGTGAGCGAATCTCTGGCCGGCCAAGAGGAAGGGGTGTCGATCGAAAGCACCGTGGCGGCCGATTTCGTGCTGCGCGCCGATCCCGAACAGCTCTACCGCGTGCTCTCCAACCTCACCCGCAACGCGCGGCAGGCTATCGCCGCCACCGGCACGCCCGGCACGGTGACGATTGCCGCTGAGGAAGACAGCGCGGCCTGGATCATCCATGTGCGTGACACCGGCCCCGGCCTGCCGCCCAAGGCGCGGGAGCATCTGTTCAAGCCGTTTCAGGGCGGCACACGCAAGGGCGGCACCGGGCTTGGCCTCGCGATTGCCGCCGAACTGGTGCGCGGCCATGGCGGCAAGCTGGAGCTTTTGCGCAGCGATGAAACCGGCAGCGCCTTCGCCGTCTGGCTGCCCAAAGGCGAAATTTCATGGGATGACCCGACGGCATGAAAAAAGTGCGTTTTCGCTCTTGCGCTCCCCAGACGGCAGGTCTAAACACCGCCTCACCCCAAGCGGACTGGTAGCTCAGTTGGATAGAGTACTTGACTACGAATCAAGGGGTCGGGGGTTCGAATCCTCCCCAGTCCGCCACTTTCCTCCCTGCATGACAGCCTAGAGATCAGCCCGAACGGGCCTGCGCGATCGCGTCGGGGTTTGCCGTTTTCCGGCGGGCCGCTACCTTCCTGCCATGCGTCTTTTCCTTGCTCTGCTCCTGTTGCCGACTCAGACACTCGCGTGGGAGTTCACGCCCCGGCCGATCTGCACGCTATCCCATGACTCGGAGGCCGCGCGGATGACGGTGGTGTTTGATCCAGCGGTGCCTGTCTATCGCCTCGACGTGACCCTGAAATCCGCCCCTTGGGCCGCCAGCCCGACCTTCGGCATGGCCTTTGAAGGGGGCAGGGCGATCACCATCGGCACCGACAGGCATTCGGTTGAGGGCCAAACCCTTTCCGTCAGCGATAGGGGCTTTGGCAATGTGCTCGACGGGCTGGAGTTCAACACGCGCGCCACGGCCTTCACCGGATCTCAGGGCGTTGCTGTATCGCTCGATGGGGCCGCAGCCCCGGTGCGTGCCTTTCGGGCCTGCGCCCGCCAGCTTCCCGCACTGTCCTGAGGGGCGAAGCGCGAAAAAGCTGGCCAAAAGCCGCCCATTCCCCGACAAGCCTCTTGATCGGCAGACCTCATTCAGCAGAGTAACCTACCACAGCAGCAACCCATTTGAGCCCCGATGCGATTCCTGATCCTGACCGCCGCCGCCCTTCTGTCTGCCTGTGGCAGCGCCCCGAAAGACACCGGACCCGAGCTGATGCGGCTGTACCCGGGCGAAACGCCCGAGCTGCGGGCGATGATCAATCAAACCGCCGATGAACACGGCGTGCCGCGCAGCCTTGTGCACCGGGTGATCCAGCGCGAAAGCGATTACCGCCCCGGCGCGCGCAACGGCCCCTACTATGGGCTGATGCAGATCCTGCCCGCCACCGCAGGCCAGATGGGCTTTTCCGGCAAGCCGTCCGATTTGCTGGATGCCCAGACCAACCTCGACTACGCGGTGAAATACCTTCGCGGGGCCTGGCTTGTGGCTGATGGCAATGAGCCGGAAGCGGTGATGTGGTACGCGCGCGGTTACTACTATGAGGCGCGCAACCGCTGCATGCTGGTGGAAACCGGCCTGCGCGATACCGAAGTGCGCAAATACTGCGGCTAGGGCTTAGCCCTCCCGAGCGGCCTCGATCGTGGCGATGTCGATCTTCTTCATGGTGAGCATGGCGTCGAAGACGCGCGCGGCGGCCGCGCCGCCTGCGGCCATGGCCTCGGTCAGCACGCGCGGGGTGATCTGCCACGACACGCCCCAGCGATCCCGGCACCAGCCGCACATGCTTTCGGTCCCGCCGTTGCGCACGATGGCATCCCAATAGCGATCGGTTTCGTCCTGCGTATCCGTTGCGATCTGGAAGGAAAACGCCTCGCCGTGGGTGAAGTGATCACCGCCGTTCACCCCGAGGCAAGGCAGGCCGAGCACGGTGAACTCCACCGTCAGCACCGCCCCTGCCTTGGTCGAAGGGTTGTCTGAAGGTGCGCGCGCGATGGCCCCCATGTGGCTGTCGGGGAAGGTGCTGGTGTAAAAGCGTGCGGCGGCTTCAGCCTCATGGCCAAGCATCAGGCAGAGGCGGGCAGGCGGGATTTCGCGCATCAATCGGGCTCCTTCGGCGGGATGGCTGATCCTACCACGTCGGCAGGCCCTTGGGTTTGAAATCCGCGTTGCCCTGTGCCGCGCCGCCGGTCTACACAGGCGGTCCCAGACCGCTTGTTCCCGGAGATCCCCTTGAGCACTGCCGCCCAAATCGCCCCCCAGGTCGCCGCCCGCATCGCCCATGCCATTGCCGCCGAAATCAGCGCCCGCCCCCAGCAGGTGGAAGCCGCGCTGAAGCTCTTGGACGAGGGCGCGACGGTGCCTTTCGTGGCCCGCTACCGCAAGGAAGTGACGGGCGGGCTGGATGATACCCAGCTGCGCACGCTGGCTGACCGCTCCGCTTATCTGCGCGAGCTGGAAGATCGCCGCGCCGCTATCACTGCCTCGATCAAGGAGCAGGGCAAGCTGACCGACGATCTGGCGAAATCCATCGCCGGGGCGCAAACCAAGGCTGCGCTAGAAGACATCTATCTGCCCTACAAGCCCAAGCGCCGCACCCGCGCCATGATCGCGCGGGAGAACGGGCTGGAGCCGCTGCTGGAAGCGATTCTGGTGGATCGTGCGGCCGCGCCTGAGGCGCTGGCGCAGGGCTACCTGACCGAGAACGTCGCCGATGCCAAAGCCGCACTCGATGGCGCGCGTGACATGCTGACGGAGCGGCTGTCCGAGACCGCGCCGCTGCTCGCGGATCTGCGTGGCTTCATGCAGAAGGAGGCCTTCCTCACCGCAACCGTGGTGGAAGGCAAGGAACAGGAAGGCGCGAAATTTTCCGATTACTTCGCCCACCGCGAGCGCTGGGCCGATGTGCCCTCGCACCGGGCGCTGGCCATGCTGCGCGCCTCCAAGGAAGGCATCGTGACGCTGGAAATCGCCCCCGATCCCGAAACCGGCGCTGACCGCGCGGTGGGGATCATCACGCGCACCATCGGCATCGAGGGCAACGCGCCGGGCGATGAGTGGCTGCGCAAGGTCGCGGGCTGGACATGGCGGGTGAAACTCTCGACCTCCATGTTCCTCGATCTGCTGGGCGATCTGCGCGCCCGCGCCCATGAGGAAGCGATCAACGTTTTTGCGCGTAACCTCAAGGATCTGCTGCTCGCCGCCCCCGCCGGCCCCCGCGCCACGCTGGGGCTTGATCCGGGCATCCGCACCGGGGTGAAGGCCGCTGTGGTGGATTCCACTGGCCGCCTGCTCGCCACCGAAACGCTTTACCCCTTCCAGCCCAAGAACGATCTGCGCGGCGCGATGCATTCGGTGCTGAGCCTCGTGGCCAAACATGGCGTGGAGCTGATCGCCATCGGCAACGGCACCGCCAGCCGTGAGACCGAGCGTATGGTCACCGAAGCGCTGAAAATGATCCCCAAGGGCCAGAAGCTGCCCACGAAAGTGGTGGTGTCGGAGGCCGGGGCTTCGGTCTATTCCGCATCTGAGCTGGCCGCGCGGGAGTTTCCGGATCTGGACGTTTCGCTGCGCGGGGCCGTTTCCATTGCGCGGCGGCTGCAGGATCCGCTGGCCGAACTGGTGAAGATCGAGCCGAAATCCATCGGCGTCGGCCAGTACCAGCACGATGTGGACCAGCACCGTCTGGCGAAATCGCTGGAGGCCGTGGTGGAAGATGCGGTGAACGCCGTGGGCGTGGATCTGAACACCGCTTCTGCCGCGCTGCTGACCCATGTTTCGGGGTTGGGGCCGAGCCTTGCGGAGGCCGTCGTGGCCCATCGCGATGCACGCGGTGCTTTCACCTCCCGCAAGGAGCTGCTGGAGGTCGCCCGCCTCGGGCCGCACGCCTTTGAGCAATGCGCGGGGTTTCTGCGCATCAACGGCGGGGCCGAGCCGCTGGACGCCTCCGCCGTGCACCCGGAAGCCTACAGCGTGGCGCGCAAGATCGTCGCCGCCTGCGGGCGCGATCTGCGCAGCCTGATGGGCGATGAAAAGGCGCTCAAAGCCCTGCGCGCGGAGGATTTCGTGGAGGAGAATTTCGGCCTGCCTACGGTGCGCGATATCCTCTCGGAGCTTGAAAAGCCCGGCCGCGATCCGCGCCCCAGCTTCAAGACGGCCGCCTTCACCGACGGGGTTGAGGAGATCACCGATCTGAAGCCCGGCATGGTGCTGGAAGGCACCGTCACCAATGTGGCCGCCTTCGGCGCTTTCGTCGATATCGGGGTGCATCAGGACGGGCTGGTGCACGTCAGCCAGCTGGCCGACCGTTTCGTGAAGGATCCCCATGAGGTGGTGAAAGCGGGCGACGTGGTGCGCGTCCGGGTGACGGATGTGGACGTGCCCCGCAAGCGCATCGGGCTTTCGATGCGCAAGGATGGTGGTACTTCGGCCAAGGACTCCCGCGCGGAGCGTGGGGCCGCGCCGAAGCCTTCGGGCGGTGCACGGGGCAAGCAGCCGCCGCGCAAGGGCGGGGCCGCGCCGAAAGAGGCTGGCAACGGCGCGCTGGGCGCCGCGCTGCTGGACGCGATGCGCAAGAAATAAAGCGAAACGCCCGGCGCTTGCCGCCGGGCTGGCCTGCCCATTTCCGTTGCATCGGGGGCTTCGCCGCCCTATCAAAAACCCATGGAAACCGCCGCGAAATCCACCATTTCCGACCGTATCACGGAGGCTCTGAGCGATCAGATCATCCGGGGCGATCTGGCACCGGATGAAAAGCTGCGGCAGGATCACATTGCCCGAGCGTTTGAGACAAGCCACGTGCCCGTGCGCGAGGCTTTCCTGCGGCTTCAGGCGCGCGGGCTGGCGGTTTCGCTGCCCCGGCGCGGGATGCGCGTGGCCCCGTTCAACCCGTCGGAAATGCGCGAGATCCGCGAGATGCGGCTGGCACTGGAGCCTGTCGCCCTGCGCCACTCCGTGCCGCGCCTGACGCCTGTGCAGCTGCAAGAGGCCGAAGCCGCCCGCGTGGCCTGCGATGAGGCGGGCGATATCGCCACATGGGAGGCCGAGAACCGCCGCTTTCACCGCGCAATCCTCGCCGCTTGCGCCATGCCCCGGATGCTCGATCAGATCGACGATCTGCACCGGCTGAGCGGTCGCTACCTGCTGGCGACTTACCGCAGCCACTGGGAAGAGCGCAGCGACCGCGATCACCGCGCGATCATGGTGGCGATTTCGCAGAAGAACGCTGAAAGCGCGGTGGCCATTCTGCAGCGGCATTTGAAGCGGTTGGGTTAGAAAAACGCCATTGAGAAGCGCTGAGCGTCCGCCCGGGTGGGCGCGGAACGCGCCCGCCGTTGTGCTGGAAGCACACCTTCGGTGTGACGGGCGGGCGAACGCGTGCCCGTCACTGGCGTGACGGGCGGTTGGATCTAGCGCTTGCGCGCCACCAAATAGCTCGGCGCATAGGTCAGGCGCACGCCGTCCTCACCGCCAAACCGCGCCTCGTAGGCCGCACAGAAGGCGGCCAGATCCGCGCGTCCCCAACGGTGGCCGGTGCCGCCGTTCACGCCCGTGTCGCGCAGGTGGCGCAGCACGGCGCGGGCGGAGTCAAACCGCAGAGTGATCTCCTGATCCTGCGCGCAAGCGATCTCGATACCTTCCGGCAACAGCGCGGCCATCCCCGCTGCATCGCGATACCCCGGCGCGCCCTCGGGCAGTCCAAGCGCGCGTAACTCCGGGAAATGGGCAGGGCCATAGGCCGACAGCAGCAGCCAGCCGCCCGGTACAAGCGCTTCGCAGAGCCGCCTAAGCAGCGGGGCCGGGTCGGGCAACCATTGCAAGGTGGAGGCCGAGGCGATCACGTCATACGGACCAGAAAACGGCAGGGCTTCCACGGGGCCGGGCAGGAAATGGAACGCAGCCCCGGGCACCAGCGCGCGCAGACCGTCGGCGCAGACCGGCACCAAATCGTTGGCGGTAAAGGTGCTTGGTGCCAGTGTCGAGAGATGCTGAGTCAGAAAACCGGTGCCCGCGCCGAATTCGAAGATGCGCTCTGCCGTGTTTAGCCCCTGTCCCTGCGCCACAGTGAACAGATGTTCAGCCGCCTGCGCCTGCGCCACGGCAGACCGTGAATAGCTCGCCAGCCCACGCGTGAAGCTACGGGCCACGCGGCGCTGGTCGGGCAGGGGCTGGAAGCAATCCTTCATGGCAACAGATCCTCCCAGCGGGAGAGCGTGGCGAAAGGCACATGGGGCGCGTCGATCTCGCGGATCGGTGTCCCGGTAAAGGCCCTGCGCAGGTTGGCGGGCGGGAAGATGCGATCCTGCGTGGCGATCACGGCAAGATCCCAAGCCACGACGGGCGCTGCGCCGCGTGCTTTCACGGCGGTCAGTTCCTCGCCAAGCGCCGCAATGTCCACGTCGCCCGGCGTGACGGGCGCGCCGTAGCAAAGGCTGGCGAAAGCGGCGAAGCTCTCCTGCGAAAGACCCTCTTGCGTAGCCTCATAGGTGCGCGGCGGGATGCCGAGGCGGCGGTCCACCGGGGCGGGGCTGCCGCACAGGGCGATGCGGGTGTCGAACCCGTCCTTCCGCCCGGCCTGCCAATGGCCATAGGCGGCAACGCCGAAGGACCATGCCACGAGGGTGCGGGAAGAATAGCCGGTGAAATCCGGCAGGTCTGCATCGAGCCTTCGGTAATCGCGCAGCCAGTAGAGATCGGCATCGCAGGGCAGGCCGGCGGCGGCTTCAGGCCCCAGCCCCCAGCCGCCAAAGACGCAGATCACACGCTCCGCGCCGCCCTGCCTGATCCACGCGCCGTCCATCAGAGCACCCCGGCCAGATGCACCATCGCGCCGGTGATGCGGGAGAGATCGTCTGGCTCCGTCACGAAGGGCGGCATCGTGTAGATGTTGCGGCCAAAAGGGCGCAGCCAGACGCCGAGCTCCTTGCTGATCGGGTGCGCCTGCGCGGCGCTCACCGTGTGATCCATCTCGATCACGCCAATCGCACCCAGCACGCGCACATCCGCGACGCCGGGCAGATCGCGCGCCGGGGCAAGCTCCGCCGCCATCTGCGCTTCGATCCTGGCCACCTGCGCCTGCCAGTCGCCTTCCTGCAGCAGCGCGAGACTGGCCCCGGCCGCGGCGCAGGCGAGCGGGTTGCCCATGAAGGTCGGCCCATGCATGAACACACCCGGCTCCGCCCCGCCGATCCCCTCGGCCACATTGTCCGAGGCCACCGTGGCCGCGAAGGACATGGTGCCGCCGGTGATCGCCTTGCCGAGGCAGATAATGTCGGGCGTGATCTGGGTGTGATCAGTGGCGAAGGCCTTGCCGGTGCGGCCAAAGCCGGTGGCGATTTCGTCAAAGATCAGCAGAACGCCATGGGCATTGCAGAGCGCACGGGCGGCGTTGAGGTATTCGGGGTGGTAGAAATACATCCCGCCCGCGCCTTGCACCACCGGCTCAAGGATCAGCGCGGCGATCTCGCTGCCGTGGGTTTCAAGACAGGCGGCAAGGCTTGCTAGCCCGTTGGCGGCGGGATCCTCGACCCAGTCCTGCCAGAAAGCGATGGGTGGGGTGTCCACGAAATGCTGCACCGAAAGCGCGCCCTTGAAGATGTGGTGCATGCCCGTGACAGGATCGCAGACGCTCATCGCCTTCCACGTATCGCCGTGGTAGCCCGAGCGGATCGAAGCGAACCGGCTGCGCCCCGTCTGGCCGATGGAGTGCTGGTATTGCACGGCCATCTTCATCGCCACTTCCACGGCGACCGAGCCGCTGTCGCAGTAGAAGATGCGGGTCAGGCCCTCGGGCAGCATTGCCAGCAGGCGCTGGCCGAGCTCTACAGCGGGCGGATGGGTGAGGCCGCCGAACATCACATGGGGCATCTGATCCAGCTGGGCCTTCACCGCACCGATGATAGCCGGGTGGTTGTGGCCGTGAATGGCGCTCCACCAGCTCGACATGGCGTCGATCATCGCAGTGCCATCCTCGAGATAGATCCGCACGCCTTCGGTGCGCACGGCCATATGCGTCGGCCCCGGCGCGGTGACGGAGGTGTAGGGGTGCCAGAGGTGGTGGGCGTCGAATTCGAGCGGCGTCATGGGGTGCCTCTGAAATCGGTGATGTCAAAGGAATCGGCAAAGGCGCTGCGCAGGGTGGCGGGGGTGAGATCGGCCAGAATAGGCAGGCGGCCAAGGCGGCGGGTGCCGCTGAACTGGGTGATGGTGTCCTCCACCGCCTCCTCGGCATCCCCGATGAAGGCCACGCCGAGCACGGTGCAGCCCGCCTCGCGTAGGGCGCGGAAGGAAAGCAGCGTGTGGTTGATCGTGCCAAGCTGGGTGCGCGCGCAGAGCACCACGGGGGCCTGCCAGCGGGCGATGACGTCCAGATAGAGCGCGCGGCGGTTGAGCGGCACCAGAAGGCCGCCCGCGCCTTCCACCACTAGCGGGCCCTCAAGGGCGGGCAGGGTGAGGCTTGTATCGTCGATCTCTGTGCCTTCGGCCTCGGCAGAGAGATGCGGCGAGGCGGGCAGCTGCAGGCGGTAGGCTTCGGGCAGCACGGGCTGGCCGGACAGCCGGGCGACGATCTGGCTGTCGGTTTCTTCCTCCAGCCCCGATTGCACGGGTTTCCAATAGGTTGCGGCAAGCGCCTGCGTGAGGCCGGCGGAGAAGATCGTCTTGCCGATGCCGGTGTCCGTGCCGGTGACGATGATCGGTGTCATGCGGGTTCCAGAACGGTGCAGAGCGCGGTGACCATCTCGGCCACGGCGGTATCTGTTGGGTTGAGCGTGAGCGAAATGCGCAGGCGGGAGGTGCCGCGCGGCACGGTGGGCGGGCGGATGCCGCGAATGTCGAAGCCCTCTGCCTGCAGCGCGGCGGCGGCCTCCATCGTGGCGTGATCGCCGCCGATGATCACGGGCAGGATCTGGGTGGCTTGCGCGGGCAGCGCGATACGGCCAGCGCAAAGCGCGCGCACCTCGGAGATGCGGGCCTGAAGGCGGGCCTGCCGTTCGGGCTGGCTTTGCAAGAGCCCCAGCGAAGCGCGCAGGATCGCCGCCGTGAGGGGCGCTGGCGCAGTGGCGAAGATGAAGCCCCGCGCGCGGTTGATCAGCGTGTCGATCAGGCGCGCATCGCCGCAGACCAGCGCGCCGGAGGCCCCAAGCCCCTTGCCGCCGGTGTGCAGCGTCAGAACGTTCTCGCGATCGGCAAAGGGGTGCGACAGCCCGCGCCCCAGATCGCCGAAGACGCCGGTGGCATGGGCCTCGTCCACCACGCAGATCGCGCCGAAACGGTCGGCCAGCGCCATCAGATCTGCAATCGGGGCCAGATCGCCGTCCATGCTGTAGAGGCTTTCAAAGCAGAGCCAGATCAGCCCGGTGTTGCCGGCGTCGCGCCAGGCGCGCAGCTTGTCTTCGGCATCCTGCGCGTCGTTATGGGCGAAGGACTGCGTTTCGGCGCGGCCCAGCCGCATGCCGTCGTGACTTGAGGCATGGATCAGCGCGTCATGCAGGATCAGATCGCCCTGCCGGGGCAGGGCGGAAAGGATCGCCGTATTGGCCACGAAGCCGCCCTGCATGAACAGCGCGGCCTGCGTGCCAAAGAAGGCGGCTGCTTCAGCTTCCAGCGCCTCATGTTCCGCATGATTGCCACGCAGAAGGCGCGAGGCCCCGGCCCCGACAGGCACGCCGCGCGCAAGGGCGGCTTGCGCGGCCTGCGCAAGCTCGGGGGCCTGTGCGAGGCCGAGGTAATCGTTGGAGGCAAAATCATGCCCGCCCGCCGGGATCAGCGCGCGGCGGCGGCCACGGGCCGCAAGCGAGGCCAGCGCCTCGGCATGACGGGTGAGCAGGCTCACGCGGCAGCGCCTATTTCGCGCCGTCGCAGCCCGGCGCCATCGCCTGAATGCCGAGGCGGGAGAAGAGCGCGACGTCGTGATCTTCTTCCGGGTTGTCCGCCGTCAGCAGCGTGTCGCCCACGAAGATCGAGTTCGCACCGGCAAAGAAGCACATCGCCTGCATCTCGTCGCTCATCTCGGTGCGGCCTGCAGAGAGGCGCACGTGGGATTTCGGCATCAGGATGCGCGCAAGCGCAATCGTGCGCACGAATTCCAGCGGGTCGAGCGGGGCCACATCGGCCAGCGGCGTATCGGGAATGGCGATCAGCTGGTTGATCGGCACGCTGTCGGGATGCGCGGGCAGGGTGGCCAGCGCCAGCAGCATATCGATGCGGTCCATCTGCTCCTCGCCCATGCCGATGATCCCACCAGCACAGACCTTGATGCCCGCCTCACGCACGCGGTTCAGCGTGTCGATCCGGTCGGCAAAGGTGCGGGTGGTGATGATTTCCTCGTAGTAGCGCTCGGAGGTGTCGATGTTGTGGTTGTAGTAATCGAGCCCCGCGCCCTTGAGCTGGATGACCTGATCGTCATCGAGCATGCCCAGCGTCATGCAGGTTTCCATGCCCATCGCCTTCACGCCCTCGACCATGGCCACGAGCTGATCCATGTCGCGCTCTTTCGGAGAGCGCCAGGCGGCGCCCATGCAGTAACGTGTTGCGCCGGCGTCCTTGGCCTTGCGGGCTTCCGACAGCACACGCTCCACTTCGATCAGCTTGGAGGCCGAGAGCTTCGCGCCGTTGCGGGCCGATTGCGAACAGTAAGCGCAATCCTCCGGGCAGCCGCCGGTTTTGATCGACAGCAGCTTGGACATCTGCACTTGGTTCGGATCGAAATGCGCCCGGTGCACGGTTTGCGCCTGGAACAGGAGATCGTTGAAGGGCTGGTTGTAGAGGGCTTCGGCTTCTTCGCGTGTCCAGTCGGTGCGCACGCTCGTGTCGATGTTGTCCAGCACTGTAGGGCTCCTGGCGATGGCTGTGGTTTTTTGTAGATTGTTCAAAGCGCGCCGAAGGTCAATGCCTAATAATTATAGATAAAGTTGTATTGTGTCAGGCCTGTAGGGAATTTGTGAGGCTTTTGGCGGATTTGTGCCACGCTGGCGCAAGGGCGGCTTGGGGTATCTCAAAAACCTGTTGCGCGGGCGCGGATTTCCGCCTTTGTCTCGCATCCGGAAACGGGGTAACGATTACAAGAATGACGAGGAACGAGCTGGATCGGTTGATCGCCTGTCCGACCTGCGACCTGCTCCATGAGGTCGTGGATGTCGCGCCGGGCCACAAGGCACGCTGCCGGCGCTGCCATACGCTGCTGATCGCGCCGCGGCGGCAGTCGATGGATGTTGCCATTGCGCTGGCGCTTACCACCGCCATGCTGATGATCGGCGCGGTGAGCTTTCCCTTCCTGACCATGAGCCAGTCCGGGCTTGAGCAGTCCACCTCGATCCTTGGCCTCGTGACGATCTTTTCCGGCGGCTGGATGATCGTGGCGGGGGCCTTCGTGGCGCTCAACGTGATTGCCTTGCCCTTGGTGCGCGCGGGCGCGCTGATCTATACGCTGCTGCCCCTGAGGCTGGGCCGCAAGCCCGCGCCCGGGGCCAAGCAGGTGTTTCTCTTCGCGCAATGGCTGCTGCCCTGGGCGATGACGGAAATCTTCATCGTCGGCACGATGGTGGCGCTGGTGAAACTGATGGGGCTGGCCTCGGTCGGCTTCGGGCCTGCCTTCTGGCTGTATTGCATCCTCGTGGTCGTCGTGGCCTTCAAGGATGCCTCTGTTTGCAAGTGGACGATATGGAAACTGCTGAACCAGCCCGCCGCGGCCTGACCGCGCGCCAAGCCGGGCTGGTGGGCTGCGTGCGATGCGGCACAGTCCATGAGCCGGGCACGCGCGCCTGCCGCACCTGCGGCGCGCGCCTGCATTCGCGCGACCGGATGAGCCTGCAGCACGTCTGGGCCTGGTGGTTTGCCGGGCTCTGCGCCTATATCCCCGCCAACATGCTGCCGATGCTGCGCACCGACCTGCTGGGCACGTCGATCGACAGCACCATCATCGGCGGCGTTGTCGAGTTCATTGCCCATGGCGATTATTTCGTCGGCATCGTCGTGCTGCTGGCCTCCGTCGCCATTCCCGTGGGCAAGTTCATTGCCGTGGCCTATCTCGCGCTGAGCGTGCAGTTCGGCCTGAAGATCCGCAAACACCGCCGACATGTGCTCTATGAAGCGGTGGAGTTCATTGGCCGCTGGTCGATGGTTGATGTGTTCGTCGTGGCCCTGACGGCGGCGCTTGTGCAACTGGGCTTCGTGATCACCATCGTGCCGGGCCCCGGCGCTGTGTGCTTTGCCGTCTCTGTTGCCTTCACGATGATTGCAGCCCAAAGCTTTGACACAAGATCGATCTGGGACCGCCTAGAAGGACAGGAAGAACAGTGACCGATACACCTCCCAATTCCACCACGATGATGGTGGAGCCGCCCAAACGCTCCTTCCTGAGCCGGATCTCGCTTGTCTGGCTGATCCCGCTGATCTCCCTCGCGGGGGCGCTGTATTTTGCCTACACCGCCTACCGCGATCAGGATGTGCCGATCGTGATCGAGTTCTCCGAGGCCAATGGCATCAAGGCCCATTCCACGGTGATCAAGTTCCGCGACGTGGACGTGGGCCATGTGGAAGAGGTGACCTTCTCCGAGGATCTGAGCACCGTGCTCGTCCATGCGGCCATCGATCCTGAGATGGCGCATTTTCTGGATGCGGACACCGAGTTCTGGGTTGTGAGCGCTGAAGTGAGCGCGCAGGGCATCAGCGGGCTCGATACGGTTCTGTCCGGCGCCTATATCGCGGCAAGTTGGGACAGTACGCCCGGAACCGCGAAGCGAGAATTCGTTGGCCTCGACGATGCGCCGCTCGTTGCGAACAACAAGCCGGGCACCCGGATCACCCTGCGGTCGCAGAACACGGGCTCTGTTTCCGTCGGCGCCCCCCTGCTGCTGCGCGGGATCGGCGTGGGGAAGGTCGAGAGCGTGAAGCTTTCTGACGCGGGGGATTCCGTGCTGTTCTCGGCCTTTGTCGATGCGCCCTATGATGATTTCATCACCACCGGCACCCGCTTCTGGAACGCCTCCGGCATCAACGTGTCGCTGGGCAGCGGCGGGCTGAACCTCAACGTCGACAGCCTGACCTCCATCGTGCAGGGCGGCATCGTGTTTGATACGCTCTTCTCCGGCGGCGATCCGCTGGGCAGTACCCCTGTGTTCGATCTCTACCGCAACGAGGAAGAGGCGCGAAACAGCCTGTTTGATGACAGCCTCGATAGCCTCGTCTACCTGTCGAGCGAGTTTGAAGGCAACCTGCGCGGGCTGAAAGTGGGGGCGGAAGTCTCCTACAACGGGCTCAAGGTGGGCGAGGTGACGGAAATGTCCGCCCGCGTGCACACCGACGACAACGGCGAGGAAAGCGTTCGCCTTGTGGCCAATTTCGCCGTGCAGCCCAACCGTCTGGGCCTGAACCCGGATGAGGAAAACGACACCACGCTGGCCTTCCTGAACGAGCTGGTGAAACGCGGCCTGCGGGCGCAGATCTCCTCTCAGGGCCTGCTGGCCTCCAGCCTGTTCATCGCGCTCGTGGAAGCGCCCGAGGCGGAGCCGGCGCAGATCAACCTTTTCGCCACGCCTTACCCGAGCTTCCCGACGATCCCGGCTGCACCCGATACGCTGGCCAGCGCTGCCGAGGGCGTGCTGGAGCGTGTGGGCAACCTGCCGATTGAAGAGCTTCTGGATGAGGCCATCCAGACGCTCGCCAGCATCCGCACCGTGGCCGGGGATCCGCGCATCCGCGAGATTCCGGGCTCCGTGGCCGATGTGCTGCAGGGCGTCGAGGGCATCGTGACCAACGAGAAACTGCAATCCATCCCGGATGATCTGAGCGGCGCGATTGCCGATCTGCGCAGCATTCTGGATCAGGTCGAGGAAAGCAGCGCCATCGCCAGCCTGACCTCGGTTCTGGGAAGCGCCGATGTGGCCGCCAAACAGGTGGCCGAGGCCAGCGAGACGCTGCCGGGCCTTGTGCAGGAGATCGAGGTGCTGGTGCAGAACATCAACGCGCTGCCGTTGGGCGACATCGCGGCCTCCGCGAGCGAGCTTCTGGCGAGTGCCGATCAAATCGTCTCCTCTGAGGCGCTGCAGGCGATGCCGGAAGATCTGGCCGCCTCGGTGGCCGAGGTGCGCCGCCTTCTGGAAGAGCTGGAAGGCGGGCAGGCGATAGCCAAGCTGACGGCGGTTCTGGACAACGCCAATGTGGCGGCGGCCAATGTGGCCACGGCCAGCAGCGAGTTCCCGGAGCTTCTGGACAACATCAACACCGTTGTCGCGACGCTGGGCGAGCTGCCGATGGGCGAGGTGGTGACTTCGGCCAACGACATGATCCAGAGCATCGACAGCTTCATGCGGGCCGATGGCATGCAGGCAATGCCGGCAGAGCTGACCGGCACGCTCACCGAACTGCGCGGCATTCTGGCCGATGTGCAGGAAGGTGGCGCCGTGGCCAACCTCAACGCCGCGCTTGCGGATGTGAGCACGGCGGCGGCCAATGTCAGCAGCGCCTCTGAAGGCCTGCCCCAGCTTATGGAAGACATCGACGCGCTGGTGCAGAAGGCCGAGAGCCTGCCGCTTGAGGATCTGGCAGCCTCTGCCAACGACGTGCTGCAAAGCGCCGATACGCTGATCGCCTCGGAAGGGATGCAGGCGCTGCCCGCCTCGCTCTCCGCGGCTCTGGATCAGGTGCGCGCGGTGCTGGACGAGCTGCAGCAGGGCGGGGCGGTCGAGAACCTCAACCGCACGCTGGCCTCTGCCGAAAACGCCGCCGACGAGGTGGCCAAGGCGGCCCAGAGCCTGCCGGAACTGGTGGAGCGGCTTGATCGCCTCGCCAGCACCGCCGAAGCCACGCTGGCCGCTTATGGTGGCGGCTCGCCGATCAACCGCGAGGCGGTTCTCGCGGTGCGCGCCGTGCGCCAGGCTGCCGAGGATGCCAGCTCGCTGGCGAAAACGATCCAGCGCAAACCCAATGCGCTTCTGACGGGGAGATAAGAATGAACTTCGTGGCAAAAGGCTTTTCCGCTTTCGTGGTCGCCCTTGGTCTGGCGGCCTGCAGCGGGCCGTCCGATCTCTACCTGCTCCCCGAGCAACCCGTCGCCCAAAAGCTGGGCACCGCGGCGCGCACGGTGGAGGTCGAGACGATCAACCTGCCGGATTACGCCAAGGATGTGGGCATCGCCGTGCTCACGGAGAACGGCGTGCTGCGTGCGCAGGATGGGGTCGAATGGGCGGATTCGCCGGATCGCGCGATGACGCTCGTGCTGGCGGGCAATCTCGATGCGGCACTTTCGGCGCAGGTGGCCCCCGCGCCGTGGCCCTTCCTCACCCCGGCGGATGTGCTGGTGGTGGTGAACGTGTCGAAATCCCACGGCACGCTGGGCGGCAGCCTGACGTTTGCCGGGCAGTACTTCCTGACCTCGCCTGCCGGTGGACCGCTGGAGCGCGCGCAGCGGTTCAACATCGTGGTGCCGGTGAACGGCGAGGGGCTGACCAGCCTCGCGGATGCGCAATCGCGCGCTATTGCCCAGCTCGCCGGCCAGATCGCACAGGACATCTCTCGCGTGAGCCGGGGTCAGGTTTAAGGGGAAAAGCCCGGCGGGCACCGCCGGGCAGCCCCCGCCCGCCCCCCAGGCGGGGGCTTTCAGCCCCCACCTGCGGGCTGGGGCCGCCCTCTGGGGTGGATGACAACGAAAAAGCCCGCGCCTGATCGGCACGGGCTTGCTTTTCACCTGAAGGGGGGGGCGTTACTTCGGGCGGCTGACCACTTTCACCTCAAGGAAATCCTCGATCCCGAAGTGGCCACCTTCGCGGCCCAGCCCGCTCATCTTGTAGCCGCCGAAGGGGCTGCCGTAGCCCATGTCCTCGCCGTTGATATGCACCATCCCGGCGCGCAGTTGGGTGGAGACGCGCTCGGCGCGCTCGGCATCGCCCGTCTGGATGTAGGCGGCCAGCCCGTAGGGCGTGTCGTTGGCGATCTCGATGGCCTCGTCTTCGCTCTCGAAGGGGATCATCGCCAGCACCGGGCCAAAGACCTCCTCCTGCGCGATGCGCATGCCGTTGTGGACATCGGCAAAGACGGTCGGCTTCACGAAATACCCCACGTTGCGACCATCAGGCTTGCCGGTGCCGCCCGCCACAAGCCGCGCGCCCTCATCGATGGCGGCCTGAATCAGGGTCTGCACGCGGTCATACTGCAGCTGGCTCACGAGCGGGCCGATGTGGCTGCCTTCTTCCGCCGGATCGCCCACCACGGTGGCCTCGGCAGCGGCCTGCGCCACGGTGACGGCCTGATCGTAGACGCTCTTTTCCACGATCATCCGGGTCGGCGCGTTGCAGGACTGGCCGGTGTTCTGGAAGCAGTGGCGCACGCCGCGCTTCACGGCGGCCTCCACATCGGTGTCGGCGAAGACGAGGTTCGGGCTCTTGCCGCCCAGTTCCAACGTCACGCGCTTCACGGTGGCGGCCGCATCGCGGGCCACGGCGGTGCCGCCACGCGTGGAGCCGGTGAAGGACATCATATCCACCCGCGGATGACGCGAGAGCGCCGCGCCGACCACCGGGCCTTCGCCGTTCACGAGGTTGAACACACCCGCCGGCACGCCCGCTTCATCCAGCACCTCGGCATAGAGCATGGCGTCGATCGGGGTCAGTTCGGACGGCTTCAACACCATGGTGCAGCCCGCCGCCAGCGCCGGCAGCACCTTCAGCACGATCTGGTTCATCGGCCAGTTCCACGGCGTGATCAGCCCGCAGACGCCGATGGGCTCGCGCAGGATGGTGTCGCCGTTGACATTGGTGGAGCGGAAGGCGGTTTCTTTCAGCCCCTGCAGGAAGCCTTCCAGATGGCCCACGCCCACGGCCGCCTGTGCGTTCTTCGACAGCGAGGCCGGGGCCCCCATTTCCTGCGTGATTGTGGTGGCGAACTCGTCGTAGCGGCGCTTGTAGACGGCAAGGATGCTTTCCAGAAGCGCGATGCGATCTTCAACGCTGGTGCGGCTGTAGCTCGCGAATGCGGCGCGGGCGGCGGCGACGGCGGCCTCCACGTCGGCTTCGCTGCCCATGGAGATGGTGGCAAAGACCTCTTCGGTGGCCGGGTTGATCACCCCAAAATCATTCGGCGTGGCCGGATCGACCCACGCGCCGTTGATGTAGAACTTGCGTCTGTCCAGGATTGCCATGCAACCCTCCCTTGGTTTTTGCGTTTCTAAAGTTTGTCGCGCAGGGCGAAATAGACCATGGCCAGCACCAGCAGCGGATGGCGCATGGCCACCCCGCCGGGGAAGCGCCGGGTGGGCACCTGCGCCATGATATCGAAGCGTTCGGCTTGGCCCTGTACCGTTTCCGCCGCCAGTTTGCCTCCCAGCGTCGCCATGGCCACGCCGTGGCCGGAATAGCCGCTCGCCGAGAGCACATGGCCGCGCAGGCGGGCGAAATGGGGCATGCGATTCATGGTGATGCCGAGCGTTCCGCCCCAGGCGTAATCGACCCGCGTTTCGGCCAGTTGCGGGAAGATCTCGAGCATCGGCTTGCGCACCTTGGCGGCGATGTCCGCGGGGAAGCGGTAGCCGTAGCTTTCGGTGCCGCCAAAGAGCAGGCGGCGATCCTCAGAAAAGCGGAAGTAGTTGATCACGAATTTGCTGTCGGCCACGGCGTGGTTGTGGGCGATCAGCTTTTCGGCGGCCTCCTCGCTCATCGGTTCGGTGGCGAGGATGTAATTGTTGATCGGCATGACGCGCGGCGCGACCTGCCCGTCGAGATTGCCCAGATAGCCGTTGCAGCCCATCACCACGAAACGCGCGGTGATTTTGGCTTGAGCGGTGGAGACGATGGCCGGTTCGGCCATGTCGATCCCTGTTACGGTGCTTTGTTCATAGAGGCGCACCCCGGCGTCTTGCGCCATGCGGGCAAGGCCGAAGGCGTAGCGCAGCGGGTGGATGTGGCCGCCGCCCATGTCGAGGCTGCCGCCATAGTAGGCGGGGCTGTCGACGAGTGAACGGATCTCCTCGGGGCCGATGGCGCGGATCTTGTCGTAGCCGTATTCGGTCTGCAGCTTCTCGGCGTAGGCCTTGGAATGGGGCACGTAGCGGGCGCGGTGATCGGCGTGCAGGATGCCGGGGGTGAAGGCGGTGTCCATGCCGCCCTCGGTGATCAAGGTTTTGACCAGATCCACACTCTCGAGCGAAAGATCCCAGAGCGCGCGGGCGTGATCCTTGCCCAGCATCGCTTCCAACTCGTCCTGCTCCAGCCGCTGACCGGTGCCGACCTGCCCGCCGTTGCGCCCCGAGGCGCCGAAGCCCACGCGCTGGGCTTCCAGCAGCACCACGTCATAGCCCGCGCGCGCCAGATGCAGGGCGGCGGAGAGGCCGGTGAAGCCGCCGCCGATCACGCAGACATCGCACGTCAGATCGCCTTGTGCGGCAGGGAAGGGGGGCAGTTCGGTGGCGCTCTCGGCGTACCAGCTTTTCGGGTAGCGGCCCGGCGTGTCGTTGGCGGTCAGGATGTCGAGCATTGCGTGCCTCTTAGGATTCTTAGTTTGCCCGGCGGCACGCCGGGCAGCGCCCGCCCCGCCCCATGGGCGGGCGCTTTGCTTCCCACCCCGGGGCGGGCGCTGCCCTTATTGCTTACGCGGCGACCATCAGGCCTTCGGCTTTCAGCTTGGCGTGGGTCTGATCCAGCGATTTCACCGCGCGTTCGATCAGCGTGTCCACGTCGCTCTTCTGCAGGATCAGCGGCGGGGAGATGATCATGCGATCGCCCACGTGGCGCATCACCAGCTGGTTGCCGAAGCAATGATCGCGGCAGATCAGCCCGGCAGTGCCGGAGCCTGCCGCGAAAGCGGCGCGGGAGGCCTTGTCGGAGGTCATCGCGATGGAGCCCATGAAGCCGACGATCTTGGCCTCGCCCACCAGCGGATGATCGACAAGCTGCGCCCATTTCTCGGCCAGATAGGGGCCGGTGTGCACGGCAACGTTCTCAACCAGCTTTTCGTCTTCGATGATGCGCAGGTTTTCCAGCGCGATGGCGCAGGCCACCGGGTGGCCGGAGTAGGTGTAGCCGTGGTTGAAATCGCCAGCCTCGGCCACCGTGTTGGCCACCTCGTCGCTCACCAGCGAACCGCCGATAGGCGCATAGCCCGAGGAAAGCCCCTTGGCGATCGTCATGATGTCGGGGCGGATGCCCATCGTTTGCGAGCCGAACCACTGGCCGGTGCGCCCGAAGCCGCAGATCACCTCGTCAGCGATCAGCAGGATGTCGTGGGCATCACAGATGCGCTGGATCTCGGGCCAGTAGGTGGACGGCGGCACGATCACGCCGCCCGCGCCCTGAATCGGCTCAGCGATGAAGGCCGCGATCTTATCTTCACCAAGTTCGGCGATCTTCTCTTCCAGCTCGCGGGCGCGCATGAGGCCGAACTCTTCCGGGCTCATCTCGCCGCCCTCGGCCCACCAGTTGGGCTGGCCGATGTGCACGATATCGGCAATCGGCAGACCGCCCTGCGCGTGCATCGGCTGCATGCCGCCAAGGCTTGCGCCGGCCATGGTGGAGCCGTGGTAGGCGTTCTTGCGGCTGATCACGATCTTCTTCTCGGGCTTGCCCTTGGCCGCCCAATAGTGCCGCACGAGGCGAAGGTTGGTGTCATTCGCATCGGAGCCGCCGGAGGCGTAGAACACGTGGTTCAGATCGCCCGGTGCCAGCTCGGCAAGCCGCTGGGCCAGCGCGATGGCGGGCACGTGGGTCGTCTGGAAGAAGGTGTTGTAGTAGGGCAGTTCCTTGAGCTGGCGCGCGGCGACTTCGGCGATGCTGTCGCGGCCATAGCCCACGTTCACGCACCACAGGCCCGCCATACCATCAAGGATCTCGATGCCGTTGCTGTCGGTCAGCGTGACACCCGTGGCGCGGGTGATGACGCGCGCGCCTTTCTTGGCCAGCTGTGCGCCCGCGGTGAAAGGGTGCATGTGGTGCGCGGCGTCCAGCGCCTGCAGTTCCTCGGTGGGAAGGTGGTTGGAAATCATGTTCATTCTCGTGTCTCCGTCCTGTCGCTGATCAGACGTTCAGCAGAAGGTGTTGGCGTTCCCAGGGGGAAATTTCGCGTTTGAATTCTTCAAGTTCGGCGCGCTTGATGGCGTCAAAGAGGGTGCAGAACTCGGCACCGAGCACCTCCTGCACCGCGGTGTCGCCCTCGAACAGGTCGAGCGCATCGCCGAGGTTGTCGGGCAGTTCTGCTTCCCCGGCGTAGACTTCACCGCTCACCTCGGGCCGCGGCGCGGTGGCGTTGACCATGCCGAGGTAGCCGCAGGCCAGCGAGGCCGCGATGGCGAGGTAGGGGTTGCAGTCAATACCGATCACCCGGTTCTCCACGCGCCGCGCCTCTGGCCCCGACGTGGGGATGCGCAGGCCCGTGGTGCGGTTGTCCGCGCCCCACTCAAGGTTCGTCGGCGCGCTCTGTCCGGCGGTAAAGCGGCGGTAGCTGTTCACATAGGGCGCGAGCAGGGGCAGCACGCTCATCAGGTGCTTCTGGCTGCCGCCGATGAAATGCAGGAAGGCGTCCGACGCGCTGCCATCGGCGTTGGAGAAGATGTTCTGCCCGGTTTTCGCATCCACGACACTCTGGTGGATGTGCATGGCGCTGCCCGGCTCATCGCGCATGGGCTTGGCCATGAAGGTGGCAAACGTGCCGTTCTTCAGCGCCGCCTCTCGGATCGCGCGTTTGCAATAGAAAACCTGATCGGCCAGCGCCAGCGGATCGCCGTGCAGCAGGTTGATCTCGATCTGGCCCGCGCCGCCTTCCTGGATCAGCGTGTCCAGCTCCAGCCCCTGCGCCTCGGCGTAATCGTAGATCGTGTCGATCACCGGGCCGTATTCATCCACGGCCACCATCGAGTAAGCCTGACGCCCGGCCCCTTTGCGCCCGGTGCGGCCCACGGGGGGCTCGATCGGCTCGTTCGGGTCGACGTTGGGCTTGGTCAGGTAGAATTCCAGCTCCGGCGCGACGATGGGCTCCCAGCCCTTGGCGCGATACATCGCCAGCACGCGCTTGAGCACGTTTCGCGGTGCCACGGCCAGAGGCGTGCCGTCCCGCATCTCCAGATCGTTGATCACCTGCAAGGTTTTGTCGTCCGCCCACGGCACGGCGGAAGCGGTGGACATATCGGGCCGCAGACGGATGTCCATCTCCGTCCACTGGTTCGGGATGTCGGCGATGTCCACGTATTCGCCGGTGATCGTTTGGTAAAACAGCGAGACGGGCAGGAAGAAGGTGCTGTCCGGGGTGAATTTGTAGAACGGCATGGATTTGCCGCGCGACATGCCGGTGAGATCGGGAATGATACATTCCACCTCTTCGATCCGGCCTTCTCCCTGATAGGCGCGGAACGCCTCGGGAAGCGATTGTGTCCAGTCAGCGGTCACAGGGCACCTGTTGGTTGCAAGTTTCGGTTGCTGATTCGCGCCTCGGAGGTGCGGGCCGTTATGAAACCGCCCGGATTTTACGCCGAACCGTCAGCTTGCCGTCAGAATATGATCAAAAAAATTCCTGTCAAACGGTTTTGATCAAATCTCATCGCTCAAGGTCTGCCGGATTTGTTCGAGCCCTTGGTGGATGTCCTGCCGGATGGCGGCGCAGACGGTGTCGGGCGCACGCTCTGCAAGGGCATCCAGCGCTTCGTCGTGCTTGTCGGGCAGGTTGGCGGTGCCGTGGCGGCCACAGACAACGCGCAATGAGGGGCCTGCGCGCAGCCAGAGCGCTTCGGCGGTGGCCAGCAGAATCGGAGCCTCGGCAAAACCATAAAGATGCATGTGGAAGGCGTGGTTGTGGCGCAAGTAGCCGCCCACATCGCCCGCATCGATGGCCGCGTTGAGATTGTTGTCGATGGCGCGCAGGGTGTGGATGCCCTGTTTATCAATGTTAATAGCCGCTTGGCGGGCCAGTTCCGGCTCCACGTGGAGCCGCAGGAAGGCCAGTTGTTCAAGGTCTTTCAAGGTCAGTTCGGGCACGCAGATGCGGCGATTGCCCATTGGCAGCAATGCGCCTTCCGCAGTCAGGCGGCGCAGGGCTTCACGGATCGGAGTCATGCCGACGGAGAGCGCCTCGGCCAGGCCCTGGATGGTGACAGGCTGCGCAGGCGCAAGATCGCCAAACAGGATCATCTCCCGGATCTGGCGGTAGACGATCTCATGCGCAGGGATTTTCCTTGTCGTTTCGTCCATCTCTTTTAACATGCCCTCCCGTAGCGATCCGAAACCCTTTGCCTTGGCTGATATTTGCACTGCGCCACGTTGGCTGCAAATATCATATTGCCTTGAGTTTGGATTTTTGATCAAAATACGAAAAAAGGAAAGGGGCAAGAAAGCCCCACGCATAACACGCCTCAACATCGGGAGATGCACATGAAGAAAACCCTCGTCCCCGCCACGCTGGCCCTTGCCATAGGTGCTGGTGCGGCCGTCGCGGAAGAAGTCCGCGTCTACAACTGGTCGGATTACATCGACGAAGCGCTGCTTACGAAATTCGAAGAAGAGACCGGCATCAAGCTGATCTACGACGTGTTCGATTCCAACGAAGTGCTGGAAACCAAGCTGCTCGCCGGCTCCACTGGCTATGACGTGGTCGTGCCCTCCGGCACCTTCCTGCAGCGCCAGATCACCGCTGGCGTGTTCCAGCCGCTGGATTTCGCGCAGCTGTCCAACGCCGAGAACCTCTGGGACGTGATCAAGGATCGCACCGACAAATACGACCCGGGCAACCAGTACTCCATCAACTACATGTGGGGCACCACCGGCATCGGTATCAACGCCGAGAAGGTCGCCGAGGTGCTTGGCCCGGACGCGCCGGTCGACTCGCTCGCCATGCTGTTTGACCCGGCCAATATGGAAAAGCTGAAAGCCTGTGGTGTGCATGTGCTGGACGCCCCGGTTGAGGTGATCCCGGCGGCGCTGGCCTATCTTGGCGAAGATCCGGACAGCCAGGACCCGGACGTGATCGCGAAAACAGAAGAGATCCTCACCGCGATGGCGCCGAACGTGCTGAAGTTCCACTCGTCCGAGTACATCTCCGCGCTTGCCAACGGCGACATCTGCGTGGCCTTCGGCTGGTCCGGCGACATCCTGCAGGCGCGCGACCGTGCCGATGAGGCCGACAACGGCGTGACCATCGAGTACTACGCGCCGAAGGAAGGCGCGCTGATGTGGTTCGACCAGATGGCCATCCCGGCCGATGCGCCGAACCCGGAAGGTGCCCACAAGTTCCTGAACTTCATCCTCGATGCTCAGAACATGGCCGATGCTTCCAACTACGTTTACTACGCCAACGGCAACAAGGCCTCTCAGGCTCTGCTGAACGAGGATGTGATCGGTGACGTGGCCATCTACCCGAGCCCCGAAGCTCTGGAGAACCTTTACACCACCTCGCCCTATGAGCCGAAGGTCCAGCGCGTCGTGACGCGCCTCTGGACCAAGGTGAAATCCGGCTCCTGATCCCAAAAACGCGGCTCCGCCCTGAGGAAGGGCGGGGCCGCTTTCAATTTTCGAGGCAGACATGGCGCAAGTGGCCCCCCGCCCGGTGTTCGAACCCTGGAACGATCCGGCAGAAAAACCCCTCATCCAGTTCCAGAACGTGACGAAGCGCTTCGGCGAGTTCACCGCGATCGACTCCCTCTCGCTCGACATCTACGAGAAAGAGTTCTTCGCGCTGCTGGGGCCATCGGGCTGCGGCAAGACAACCATGATGCGGATGCTCGGCGGCTTTGAAACGCCAACCGAAGGCAAGATCCTTCTGGCCGGCAAGGACATTGGCCCGGTGCCGCCCAACAAGCGCCCGGTGAACATGATGTTCCAGTCCTACGCGCTGTTTCCGCACCTCACCATCTACGACAATATCGCTTTCGGGCTGAAGCGCTCCGACATGCCGAAGTCCGAGATCGCGGGCCGGGTTGAGGAGATGCTCAAGCTCACGCGGCTGGGCAAGTTTGCCTCCCGCAAGCCGCACCAGATTTCTGGCGGTCAGCGCCAGCGCGTGGCGCTTGCCCGCTCGCTCGCCAAGGCGCCCAAACTGCTGCTGCTCGATGAGCCGCTCGGCGCGCTCGACAAGAAACTGCGCACCGAAACCCAGTTTGAACTGATGGACATTCAGGAGCGCACCGGCACCACCTTCGTGATCGTGACCCACGATCAGGAAGAGGCCATGACAGTGGCGAGCCGCATCGCGGTGATGAACGACGGCCTGCTCGTGCAGGTCGATACCCCCGGCCGCATCTACGAGACGCCGAACTCCACCTATGTGGCGGATTTCATTGGCGACGTGAACATCATCGAAGGCACCATCGCCTCTGCGGGCGAAGAGGGCTACGCCATCGCCTGGGCGGAAGGCCAGCCGCATCTGACGGCGAAATCGGCCACCGAACTGGGCAAGGGGGATCGCTGCTTCTTCGCGATCCGCCCCGAGAAAATCGCCATCTCTGCCGACAAGCCGGAGGACCGCCCCAACGCGGTGCAGGGCAAGATCCTTGATATCGCCTATCTCGGCAATCTTTCCACCTACCACGTGGAACTGCCCGGCGGCGTGATCATCAAGGCGCAGACAGCCAACGACCGCCGTATCTCGCGCCGCAGTTTCACATGGGAAGATCCGGTGTGGCTCTCTTGGACGTCGACCGCCGGCGTCCTGCTGGCGAGCTAGGGGGCATCATGCGCCGTTTCACCGTCATCGCCGTTCCCTACCTCTGGCTGCTCGCGCTTTTCCTCGTGCCCTTCGGGATCGTCTTCAAGATCTCGCTCTCGGACGCGGCCCTCGCCATTCCGCCTTACACGCCGACGCTCGATCTGTCCGAAGGTTGGGCCGGGATCAAGGCGCTGTTTGCGGAGCTGGATTTCGAGAATTTCGTCTGGCTCACGCAGGATGATCTTTATTGGCGGGCCTATCTCTCCTCGCTGCAGATCGCGCTGATCTCCACGTTGGGCTGTCTGCTCGTGGGCTTCCCCATCGCCTATGGCATGGCCAACGCCAATGAAAGCTGGCGCCCGACGCTGATGATGCTGGTGATCCTGCCGTTCTGGACGTCGTTCCTGATCCGCGTGTACGCTTGGATTGGGATCCTTTCCACGGAAGGTCTGCTGAACCAGTTCCTGATGAACATCGGCATCATCGCCGAGCCGTTGCAGATCCTGAACACCAACAAGGCCGTCTACATCGGTATCATCTACACCTATCTGCCCTTCATGATCCTGCCGATCTACGCCTCGCTCGAGCGGATCGACGGAAGCCTTCTGGAAGCGGCAGAGGATCTGGGCTGCTCGCGTCTGCAGGCCTTCTGGCTGATCACCGCGCCGCTGGCCAAGCCCGGCGTCATCGCGGGCTCTTTCCTTGTCTTCATCCCGACTCTGGGTGAGTTCGTGATCCCCTCGCTTCTGGGCGGCTCGCGCACGCTGATGATCGGCAAGGTGCTGTGGGAGGAGTTCTTCTCCAACCGCGACTGGCCCGTGGCCTCGGCCGTGGCCGTTGTGCTGCTGCTGATCCTCGTGATCCCCATCGTGCTGTTCCAGCGCAACGAGCAGAAACAGCGGGAGGCAGAGCAATGAGCCGCAAGTTCACATGGTTCAACGCCACGGCGCTCACACTGGGCTTTGCCTTCCTTTACATCCCGATGGTGGTGCTGGTTGTCTATTCGTTCAACGAAAGCAAGCTTGTGACCGTCTGGGCCGGCTTCTCCACCAAATGGTATGGCGAGCTGTTCCGCAACCAGGCCTTCCTTGACGCCGCCTGGGTGACGATCAAGGTCGCCGTGATGTCCTCCACGCTGGCCACGGTGCTCGGCACGATGGCGGCCTATGTGCTGGTGCGGGCCGGGCGCTTCCGGGGCCGGACGCTGTTTTCCGGCATGATCTACGCCCCGCTTGTGATGCCAGAGGTGATCACCGGCCTGTCGCTCTTGCTGCTGTTCATCTCGCTCAACGTGCCGCGGGGCGTCTTTACCATCGTGCTGGCGCATACGACCTTTTCGATGTGCTACGTTTCGGTCGTCGTCTCTTCCCGTCTGGCGAGCTTTGACCGCTCGCTGGAGGAAGCCGCGCTCGATCTGGGCTGCACGCCCTTTGACGCCTTCAAATCCGTTACCCTGCCTGTGATCGCGCCTGCCGTGATTTCGGGCTGGCTGCTGGCCTTCACCCTGTCGCTCGACGATCTGGTGATCGCCTCCTTCACCTCGGGGCCAAGCTCCACCACGCTCCCGATCAAGATCTTCTCGGCCGTGCGCCTTGGCGTCAGCCCCGAGATCAACGCGCTGTCCACCATCATGATTTCCATCGTGACGGTCGGCGTGATAACCGCCTCGCTGATGTCAAAACGCGCGCTCGTGAAGCGCCAGCGGGACGAACAAAGAGCCTTCCAGCAATGAATACCTTCCTCGACGAATTCAAAGCCTATGTGGCGGATCATGGCAAACCCGACCGGATCGAGCTGATGCTCTGCGATCTGAACGGGGTGCTGCGCGGCAAATGGCTGCCCGGGGATGGCGCGGGCAAACTGGCGCGCGGCGGCGTGCGCCTGCCGCTCTCCACCTACGCGCCCAATATCTTCGGCGAGGAGGTCTCGGCCACGGGGCTCGGCATCGTCGTGGGCGACCCCGACGGGGAGATCCAGCCGATCCCGGGCTCGCTGCAGCGCGTGCCGTGGGTCGATGGCAACGTGGTGCAGGTGCAGGTGGTGATGACGGACGACAGCGGCGAGGTCAGCTACCTCTGCCCGCAGGCGCGGCTGCAGGCCGTGCTCGATCGTTTCAACGCGCGCGACATGCGTCCGGTTGTCGCCACCGAGCTTGAGTTCTACCTGCTGCAGAAGCGCGAAAGCCCCGATGCGCCGCCGGTGCCGCCCTCGGGCTCGCCCACCGCGCAGAACTACGATCTGGACGTGCTGCGGCGGCTCGAACACGTGCTGCGCGAGATCACCGATGCCTGTGCCACGCAAGGCCTCGCCACCGATACGCTGATCGCCGAATACGGCCCCGGCCAATTCGAGATCAACTTCCACCACACGCAGGATGTGCTGGCGGCGGCAGAAACCGCGCTGCATTTCAAGCGGCTGGTGGCCGAGATTGCCGACAGCCACGACTATGAAGCCACCTTCATGGCCAAACCCTATGCCGATTACCCCGGCAACGGGATGCACGCCCATATGAGCCTTGTGGATGGGGCAGGGCGCAACCTCTATGACGACGGCTCTGATGAGCCGTCGCCGCTTCTGAAGCAATCTGTGGCTGGTGTGCTGGCGACGATGCGCGATCTGCAGGCTGTTTTCGCGCCGCATATGAACTCCTACCGCCGCTTTGCGCCGGAAAGCTTCGCGCCGAGCGCGCCGGACTGGGGGCTGGATCACCGCGGCGCGGCCGTGCGCCTGCCTGAGGTCTCCGGCCCGGGCGCACGTCTGGAGCACCGCATCTGCGGCGCGGATGTGAACCCCTATCTGGCGCTTGCCGGTATTCTGGGCGGCGTGCTCTACGGGTTGGAAAACGATCCGCCCCTGCCGCTGCCGCTGGATGATCCCGAGGCCAAACCAGCCCGCCGCCTGACCCACGATTGGCGCCGCGCGGTGGAGCGTTTTGCCGCTTCCGAGGCTGCCGCCGATATTTTCACCGCCGCCTACCGCGACGTCTATGTCGCCGTGCGCCGCGATGAGATCACGCGGATGATGTCGGAGATCACCCCGGCGGAATACCGGACGTATCTGTCCCGCCTCTGACCATGAGCCGCCTCTACGAAGACAGCGCCTATGGGGCAGAGTCCGACGCGGGCTGTTTCTGGCGCGAGACAATCGCGCCGGAGGCCTTCGACGGCCCGCTCACGGCGGCCACCTCCTGCGATGTGGCGGTGATCGGCGCGGGCTACACCGGCCTGAATGCCGCTCTGGCACTTGCGCAGGCGGGGCAGGACGTGGTGGTGCTGGAAGAGCAGACGCCCGGATGGGGTGCGTCCGGGCGCAACGGCGGCTTCTGCTGCCTCGGCGGCACCGCTCTTGAGGGCCACCAGCTCGTGGCGAGATACGGTCAGGAGGCGACCCGCGCCTTCCTCGGGGCCGAGCGCGCCGCCGTGGATCACGTGGCCAACCTGCTCGATTCACACGGTATCGACGCGGACCGGCACTCGGACGGCGAAGTGCAACTGGCCCACAGCAAGGCGGCCTTCGCCCAGTATCCGGGCGAGGCCGAGTATTACCGCCAGATGCTGGGCCTTGAATGCTCGGTGCTATCAGCGGAGGCACAAGCCGAGGCAGGTATGGCCGCCGCCAACGCCCACGGCGCGCTGCATGTGCCGGTTGGCTTTGCCCTGAACCCGCGAAAATACGCGCTGGGGCTCGCGCGAGCCTGCGCCACAGCCGGTGCGCGCATCCACAGCCAGACGCCCGTGGTCTCCGTCACCCAAACCAACGGGCGCTTCACCCTGCGCACGCCGCAAGGCGAAGTGACGGCCCGCAAACTGATCTTCGCCACCAACGGCTATTCGCGCGAGGATCTGCCGGGCTGGTACGCGTCGCGCTACCTGCCGGTGCAATCCAACGTGATCGTCACTCGCCCGCTCACAACGGCAGAGCAGGAAGCGCAGGGCTGGACGTCCGCGCAGATGGCTTACGACAGCCGCCACCTGCTGCACTACTTCCGCCTGATGCCCGATGGGCGCTTCCTCTTCGGGATGCGCGGCGGGGTGACGGCGAAACCGGCCGAGATGGCACGCCGCAAAGCCCAGATCCGGGCCGACTTCGACGCCATGTTCCCCGCCTGGGCCCATGTGGAAACACCGCATTTCTGGGCCGGGCTGCTCTGCGTCAGCTGCGATCTGACACCCTACGCCGGCCCGGTGCCGGGGATGGAGGGGGCCTTCACCGCGCTGGCCTACCACGGCAACGGTGTGGCGATGGGCTCTTTCGCGGGCGCGCGGCTGGCCGAGATGGCGCTGGGGCTTGAAACCAAAGCCCCGCTGCCCGATATCATGCGGCGCCCCCTGCGCCGTTACCCCTTGGGCCGCGCCCGGCGGCTCCTGCTGCATGCAGCCTATGTGGCCTATGGCCTGAAAGATCGGAGATCGTGATGGAGAGCACCCCCTTGCGCGTTGGCATCCTTGAAACCGGCCGCCCGCCGGAAGAGCTGGCCCCGTCCTACCCGGACTATCCGGGCATGGTGGCGGAGTGGCTTGCGCCGCTGCCAGCGGAATTCACGAGCTTTGCCGTACTTGATGGTGAAATCCCGGCGGAGCCCTCTGTCTGCGACCTCTGGGTGATCACGGGCTCCAAGTTTGGCGTCTATGAGGACCACAGCTGGATCGCGCCGCTCGAAGGCTTCATCCGCGCCTGCCGGGATGCGGGCAAGAAAATGATCGGCATCTGCTTCGGCCACCAGATCATCGCGCAGGCGCTGGGTGGCAAGGTGAGCAAATCCCACAAGGGCTGGTCGCTCGGCGTGCAGGATTACGCGGTCACGGGCTGGCCCGAAGGGCTGGGCGCCGCGCCCGAGGCAATCACGCTGCAGGCCTACCATCAGGATCAGGTCGACGCCGCGCCGGACGGTGCCGAAGTGATCGCCGCCAGCGATTTCTGCCCCATCGCCGGGCTCTGGTATCCGGGCTTTGCGCTCACCTTCCAGGGCCACCCTGAGTTCCGCGCGCCCTACACCAGCGCGCTTCTGGACTGCCGCAAGGGCAGCATTCTTGCGCCCGCTCTGGTGGAGGAAGCGCAAGAGACGATGTCCAAACCGACCAACGCTGACGTATTGGCGGAACGCATCGCGGCGCATCACACGGCGATCTGATCGGTCATCCCCCAGCGGCGGCGCTTTCGAGCGCCACCGTGGCCCTTCGATATGAGCGCGGCTAGACCGGCCCTTTGTGCGGGTCCTGCGCGCCCCTCCAAAGCCCTTGTGCCCGTAGGGCGCAGCCCCGATGCTGCCAGAATGGCACCCGAGACCGCGTTTTCTTTTGCTGCACTCAGCCCCCCGGCCCGCCGGCACATCCGGGTGTTTCAGGTCCACCAGTTTCTGGACCGTCTCGCCATGGGGCTCACGGTGTCCATTGTCGTGCTCGCGCTGGCGGACAGGGGCATGGACCCGGTGCAGATCTCGGCGCTCTTTGCAGTTTACGCGCTCACGACCATGGCCATGGAAGTGCCCTTCGGCGGCGTGGCCGACAGCCTCGGACGCAAGCCCGTCTTCCTGAGCGCCGTCGTGGCCAGCCTGATCTCCATCGCGCTTTTCCTTTCGAGCAGCGGCTTCCCCGGCCTCGCACTGTCTTTCGCCTTCATCGGCTTCGGGCGGGCGCTTCGGTCCGGGACGCTCGATGCGTGGTTTGTCGAGGGCTTCTGGGCCGCCGCGCCGCGAGTGGACGTTCAGCCCGCGCTGGCCAGGGCGCAATGGGCTAATGCGCTGGGCCTCGCCACGGGCGCTGTCCTTGGCGGCCTGCTGCCCGACGTGCTGGGCCCGGCGGCGGAAGGCCTTGGGCTCCGACGCTATGATGTGTCTTATGTGGCCAGCTTCGGGGTGATGCTGGGCGTGTTCCTATTCACGATGCGGGCCATCGCGGAAGCGCCGCGCCCCAAACCCGCCGGTGCCCTGTGGCAGGGCTTCGCCGAGGTGCCATCGCTGATCGGGGGCGCGGCCCGCCTTGCCGCGAGCCGCCCGCCGCTGTCGCTGCTTCTGGTGGCGCTGGCGTTCTTCCTGATGGCAACCAACCCGGTGGAGGTGTTCTGGCCGCCGCAAGTCAAACCGATGTTGAACGAAACCCGCGGCAACACCGTCATCGGCGTGCTGACGGCCGGCTATTTCTTTGCCATCGCCGCCGGGGCGGCGCTTTCTCCCGTCGTCAGCCGGATCTTTGGGCGGCGACATGCGCTGACGCTCGCGGCGGCCTTTGCCTGCCTGGCAGGGCTACAACTCGCCCTCGCGCTGCAGGGGGAGATCTTTGGCTTCGTGGCCGTCTTCCTGCTCTATGCCCTGTGCCTCGGGATCAGCGAAACCCCGGCCAGCAGCCTGCTGCATCAGAGCGTGGACGACCGTCAGCGCTCGACGATGCTCTCCCTGCGCTCGCTGATCCAGCAGTTGGGGGCTGCCGTGGGCCTATTGGTCGCCGGGGCCATCGCCGAGGCCTATGGCACGGCGGTGGCTTGGGCCCTCGGTGCTGGGTTTCTGGCCTTGGCGGTGGTGGTCGCGCTGGTGCTGGCCCGACATCTGGCCGCGGATCAGCGATAGCCACTGGCAGGGCAGCGGTTCAGGCTGCGCTTGCTCGGCCAGGGCGTCACAGGCCCGCCGCCGGGCCTGTGTTTCGGGTCTCGGCCCTGAGCAATCTCATCGCCCCTAGGAGGGGCCTTCGGTTGCCAAAGGCCGGTGTGTCAGGCGTTCACATCCACCACGACGCGCCCCTTGACCTGGCCTTTCAGAATGTCGCGGCCCAGTTGCGGAAGTTCCGAAAGCATCGCCGGGCGGATCATGGCCTCAAGCTTGCGCATGGGCAGATCCTCCACGATCCGCTGCCAGGCGCGCTGGCGGTTCTCGAAGGGCTGCATCACGCTGTCGATGCCCAGAAGGTTCACGCCGCGCAGCAGGAAAGGCACCACCGTCGCGCCCGTCATCGCCGCGCCGCCAGCGAGGCCCACAGCGGCGACAGAGCCGCCATATTGCATCTGCGTCAGAACCTTGGAGAGCATCGCCCCGCCCACGGCATCCACGCAACCGGCCCAGACCTCGCGCTCCAGCGGCTTGCCCGACGGCTCCGCAAGTTCTTCGCGCGGGATGATCGTACTGGCCCCCAAGTCCTTGAGGTAGTCGGCCTGATCCGCCCGCCCTGTGACACCTGCTACCTCGTAGCCGCGATTGGCAAGAATGGCTGTCGCCACCGACCCAACACCCCCCGCCGCGCCGGTCACCAGCACGGGGCCGTTTTCGGGCCGCAGCCCGTGATCTTCCAGCGACATGACGGCGAGCATGGAGGTAAACCCGGCCGTGCCGACAGCCATCGCCTGTTTCATGCTGAGGCCCGCGGGAAGCGGCACGAGGTAGTCGGCCTTCACACGCGCCTTCTGGGCATAACCGCCCCATTGCACTTCGCCCACACGCCAGCCGGTCAGCACCACCTTGTCACCCGGCTTGTAGCGCGGATCGCTGCTCTCCTCGACGGTACCGGCAAAATCGATGCCCGGCACATGGGGAAAATTGCGCACGAGCCCGCCCGTGGCGTTCACGCAGAGCCCGTCTTTATAGTTCAACGTCGAATAGGCGACGGCGACGGTCACATCGCCCTCGGGCAACCGGTCCTCCCCGATTTCCTCGATCGTCTGGCTGACGGTGCCATCCTCTGCCTTGTCCACCAGCAATGCCTTGAACATGCTCACTCTCCCAAATCTGCAATCGCTCTCAAGGGGGGAGGGAACGCCATGGGGCAGGCGGAGTCAACTTTCATGCCTCCGGCGGGGATATTTTCACCAAGCTGAAAGGGCCCCACTTTGTTCCCTAAATATCTCGGGGGAGTCGCCAAAGGCGGCGGGGGCAGAGCCCCCTTTTGCGCCCTCAGCCGTGGGCACTGCCCTGCATCGTGGATGCGATTGCACCGTAGGTTTCGAGCCAGGCGGATTTCACCTCTTCGGTGAACGCCGGGCCAAGCCCTTGCTGCAGGGTATGGATGAGGCTCGCGCCGACGGCGTCGTAGTGGTGCGGCTCAACGCCGTAATCCACGTGCCGGGCGCCGAGGTCGGCCAGTGCGGGCAGCAGCGTTTCAGGCGCGGACAGGCTGTTGACGGCGAAGGCGAGGGTTTTCATCAGTTTCGCCTTTTGCTCGGCCATCTCTGCTGGAAACATCGGGCGCAGGTCTGGGTGGGTTTCGAAGAGATGCGCGTAGAAAAGGTCGGCGGCGGTGTCGGCGATCGGTGCCACCTGTGCGAAGCTGTCCTGAACTGTGGCGATTGTTGCGGGCGTCATGGCGTCTCCTTTGCTGTCCTGTCGTGATGAAGCCCGGCGCAGCGGCGCGCATGCAAGCGCCAAAGCCGCTTTCGGCCCGTCGGCCTAAGGCGGCTGCCTGTTTGACAGGCAGTCTTCAGAGCTGGTCTGCCGTTTGCAGCAGCAGCGGATCGGACGGGTTGGCCTGCAGCCCGTCCGCAATCGTTGCGCGGGCGCCGTCGGGATCCCCGGTGGCGGCCTTGATGCGCGCCAGCATGGACCAGGCCTGCACCAGTTGCGGATCCAGCCGCACAGCTTCACTGAAGGCTTGGGTGGCGGCGGGAATGTTGCGCAGGGTCAGGGCCGCGCCGCCCATGATCAGATGCGCCTCGGGGAAATCGGCGCGCACCATCAGCGTGTCGCGCCAGTCGCTCGCCGCGGCGGAAAAGGCCTGTGCGGAGGGCTGCGGCAGCCGCGCGATGGGGGCGGCGAACATCTCCAGCACCGCCGCCAGCCGCACGAGGCGGGACGGGTCCGACAGGGCCGGCAGCAGGCGCTGAACCTTGTCCAGATCCGGCGCGGCGCGCTGCAAGCTGGCCGCCGCCGCACGTACCATCGGGTCGGGATCGGTAAGCAGGCTGGCGAGCGCGGCGGCGGCCTCCGGGCTTTCGGCCCCGCGCATCAGTTCCATCGCGGTGGCGCGGATGATCGCGGGCTGATCCGTGGCCAGCGCGATCTGCGCCAGCGCGTTGATCTGGCGCGCCGGATTGGCGCGGGCATTGGCGAAGGTGGTGGCGAAATGCGGCCCCCGGTGGCGGCTCTCCGGGAAGCGCGCTTCCAGCTCAGAGGCAGCCCAGGCAGGCGTCTGATCCGTGTGGCAACCGGTGCAGGCATCGGGCGCGTTGCTCGTAGTGGCCAGATCCGGGCGCGGCACGCGGAAGCTGTGATCGCGGCGGCCATCCACACCCATGTAGGTGCGTTCGATCATATGGCAGGATTTGCACTGCGCACCCTCGCTGCCCGCTTCATGGAAATGGTGCTCGGGCGTGTCGTAGTCGGCCAGCGCCAGGCTCGGGAAATCGGGGTTTCCGGCCGGTGAGTGGCATTGTGTGCAGGTGGCGTTGCCTTCAGCGATCAGCCCGGCGGAGTGCACCTCGTGGCAGTTGGAGCAGCGCACGCCCTTGGCGGCCATTTTCGACTGCAGGAAGGAGCCGTAGACATAGACCTCGTCCAGAATGGAGCCATCGTCGTGGTAGAGGCCGGGGCGCAGAAGGGCGAGCCGGTAGGCTTCGTCGTAGGCGGTACCGGGGAGGGGGTTGCCGTTGCCGAAAGCCTCGCGGCGGGAGTGGCAGCCGGCGCATTGTTCGCGCTCGGCGATCGGATCATCCGGGGAGAAGCTCATGGTGAAACCGGCGTCATCGGTCGCGTCAGTGAAGGCCGGGTTGATCACGCCAAGCTGCGCCCATTCCACATGGGCCTGACCGGGCCCATGACAGGCTTCGCAGCCGACGCCGATCTCGGTCTGCGTGCTGGCGTAAGTCTTTGATACCGGGTCGTAGTTTTTCTCGTAATTTGTCGCGTGGCACTCCGCGCAGCGGGCGTTCCAATTCTTGTAAGCTCCGCTCCAGTGCAGCCCGTCGGCGGGCGACAGATCGCTTTCGGGGTAAAGGTGATACCAGCGCTCTTCTTCCACGTCCCAAACTACGTCGAAGCTCTGCAGCCGCCCCGGTTCGGTTTCGATCAGATATTGCTGCAGGGGCGCGATCCCGGCGGTGGAGTGGATCGGGTAGATGCGCTGGCTGCCGTCGGGCTCCTGCACTTCGACCATATAGGCGCCGTCTTCGCGGAAGAAGCGCGTGGTGAGCCCGTCCAGCGTGAAGGTGGCGTTGTCGAAATCGCCCAGCACGTTGCCGGGGGTGGGCGGCAGCCAGGCCTTGGCGTGGTGGGAGCCCTGCCATGCGGTGGTTTCGCCTTCGTGGCAGTCGGCGCAGGCCGCGGAGCCAACATAGGCCGGGACCGACCCGGGCGCGTCGGATTGGGCAAAAGCGGGCAGGGCGGCCAGGCAGAAGAACAGGGCAGAGGCGACGCGGCGCAAGATCATGCAGGGGTTCCGGGATTGAGCGGCGGCAGGGCGGCCTGCCGTTTGGAGGTTTCGGTGCGGCTGGCGGCAGCGCGGGCCTTTTCCATCGCCCGGCACACGGCGCTCCAATCGGAGGCACTCTGGCCACCGTAGGCAGAAGCGGAGGCGGATTGAAGGGCTGTGCGCAGTTCTGTGGCGCGGGCGCCGCCCAGCCGGGCCTCCCACAGCGAAAGCGCTGTGAGGCTCGCGCCGTAATCCTGCGCCGCGACGGATTCTTTCAGCAGCGCATAGGCATGGGCCTCGGAGGCAAGATAGGCGGCATGGCGGGCAGTTCGCCGGGCTTTGAGGCGCGGGGCGAGAAAGCGCGCCAACATCCCAGTGGCCAGCAGCAGAAGGGCCCCGGCGGCGAGCGCGAGATAGAGCCGAAGACGGCTTTCCGGCGTGGATTCAGGCGCTGCTGGTGTTGGGCCGTCGGAAAAGAGGGCGAGGGGGTCCGTCCCGGCGTCCTGAACGGCGTTCTTGGACAGGTCCCACCACGAAAGAGCGACGCCGGGCAGGCTGCCCTCGAAGCCGGCTTCGGCCACATAGGTGGTCTTCTCAACCCGCGTGCCGGATAGCACGCCGCGGTTCTCGCTCTCGGTGATCACGGGCTCGGCAGGGTAGGCGGCGAGCCCCGGCAGGCTGTCGGCCCCCAGAAGCTGCGGCAGCAGGATCGGTGTGGTGCCGGTGATCTTAGCAGTGATCGTGCGGGTGAAGCTCGCGCCGGGGATCAATGCATCGGGGGTGCCCTCGATGGTCTCACTGATCTCAAGCCTCTCCGCGGCCACGAAGGGCGAAAGCCCTTCCGCACCCTGAGGCAGAGCGGCAGAGAAGCGGATTTCGGGCGTTTGCAGGCTCGCCTGCAGCGGCTCGGTTTTGCCCGGCTCCGCATAGAGCACTTGCAGCTCCTGTGGCGGGATCGCGAAATCGCCGGCCACCATCGGATAGAGCCTGTAGGTGCGGCTTACGCCGGACCATGTTTCGCCATTCACTGTCTCGCTCACCGGCGTCGTGGAACGCTCGCCCAGCCGGGTGATGACGTTGGGCACCTCCAGCGGCGGGAAGGTGATGGGTTTGGAGAGCCACGTTGGCACCAGCACCTTCATGCGCACCACCACGGGTTGGCCTGGGATGACGGGCGCCTCAGGGAGATCCACCGTAAGCTGCGGCTCGGCAAGGGTTTCTGGTGGGGTTTCCTGCTGCTGTTGCTGGCTTGTGGCCGTGTTGCCCGAGCCGATGTCAAACACCTGCGCGGCCGAAGGCAGCGGCAGAAGCGCCGTGAGCGTGAGCAGGATCAGGGCGCGCCTCATTGCCCGTCTCCCTGCGTGCGCGCCGCGTTTTCCTGAACAAATCTCTGGCGGAGGAAATCGCCGGTGCGGGTGTCCACCGTGTTCATCCATTGCTCGGCGGTCAGGATTTCGGGGCCGTTCTCCTGCGCGTCGATCTCGGTTTCCGCGCCGCGCGCGGCTTCGTTGTCGAACACGACATCATCCGCGCCGATGCCCTGATCCTCGCCGGTGTCGCTTTGCTCGCGGGTGCTTTCCACATATTCCACGATCTCTTTGGAGATCTCGAGGTTCTCGGCGGCGGCGGCGTTGTCCGGGTCGCGCTCCACCGCTTTTTCAAAGGCGCGCACGCCGTCGCGGTAGGCGCGGTTCTTGATGTGGGCCATGCCTTCGCCCATGGCGGCGTTGGAGCTGTCCAGACGCGCGTAGGCCTCGGCGGCCTCGGCATATTGGCCACTTTTGTAAAGGCTGTAGGCCTGCCAGTCCGGATCCACAAAGAGCTCGGCCGCGCGGGCGTAGTCCTTGCGGTTGAAGGCGATCTGGCCCTGCTGGTCGGGGGTGAGGAACCAATCCGCCAGCCCGTCCGCGCGGGCCTGCTGGGCGGGAAGCATCGTGACCGCCAGCCCGGCGATCATGGCCCATCGCATCACCCAGCCGCGCCGGAAGGAGAGCAGCAACAGGAGCGCAGCGGGCCAGGCAAAGAGCCAGCCCCGATCATCCCATTGCTGGCGCTCATCCTGCAGAAGCGCTGCGCGGTAGGCGGCGTTGAGGCGGCGGTCGATTGCGGCCACGTCGCTCCCGTCAGGCGTGACGCGCTGGGTGATCAGCGTGGAGAGCCCGTCCAGCCCGCCCGCGCTCACCCCTTCCGGGGCCATTACCAGAAAGGCGATTTCGGGCGCGGCGGGTGTGAAGGTGGAGACATCGGCCTGATCCAGCGTGGCCAGCACGAAAAGGATCGCCGACGCGCCTTCGCTTGCGGCCACCTCTTGTGCCAGAGCGAGCGCCTGAGACGCATCGCGCCCGTCCACCGGCATGATCTCGGGCCCAAGGCCCTCCAGATAAGGGGTGATCACGCTGGGATCTTCGGTGAAAGGCACCACGCGATGGGCGCTTCCGGCGTAGGTAACGAGCGCGTTGCGCCCGCCGGCGCGCAAGCTGAGCAGATCGCGCACCTTCTGCTTGGCGCGCTCCATGCGGTCAGGCGCGATGTCGGTCTCGCGCATCTCCTTGCCCGCTTCCATCACGATCACCACGGGCGCGAGTTGGGAGACGAAAGGGTTGGGCACCCGGCTCCACGTCGGCCCGGCGGCGCCGATGGCGGCGCAGAGCAGCGCCAGCGCCACGCCGTCTACCGGCTGGAAGCGACGGCCCTCCGGCGCACCGATGGTGAGCGCGGCGGCAATGTGCGCAGGCAGGCGGGCGATGGCGCTGGTGTCGGGGCGGTTGGCGCGGCGGGCCAGCCACCACAGCAGTGCAAGCACCGGCACCGCCAAGAGCCAGAGCGGGCGCAGAAAGTGGAAGGCCTCAAGGCTGGCGGCAAGGGCGCTCATGCGGCAGTCCCTTCCGTTTTCGGCGCTTGTGCCCGTCGCCGCTGGCCTGCGAGCATGGAGAGCAGAAAAGAAAGCCCCACCAGCAGCCCGGCCCCGAGGAACAGATGCGAAAGCGGCGTGCGCGGGCGGTAGGAGAGCGTTTCGGTTTCGCGCGGGGTGAGCGCGTCGATTTCGGCATAGATCCCGGCGAGCGTTTCGGCGTCTCCGGCAAAGAAGGTCTGCCCGCCGGTGCGCCGGGCGATATCTTCCAGCGTGGAGAGATCCACCCGGTTTTCGCCCTCCCCATCGGGATCGCCCACGGCGACGGTATGGATCGTGACGCCCTCCCCGGCGGCGATCTCGGCGGCGTTGATCGGCGTCATGCGGCTGGCGGTGTCGGAGCCGTCCGACAGCAGGATCATCAGCCGCTGCTCTATCTCGGAGTTCTCGAACGTGCGGATGGCAAGACCGATGGAATCGCCGATGGCGGTGTGCGGCCCGGCCATGCCGACGGTGGTTTGATCGAGCAGTTCGCGCAGGCTTTCCAGATCTTCGGTCAGCGGGGCCTGCAGGAAGGCCTTGGTGCCAAAGACGATGAGCGCCACGCGGTCACCCTCGCGGGCGGTGATAAACTCGCCCACCACGTCCTTCACGGTGGCAAGGCGCTGCTGCGGATTGCCTGCGGCATCAGGCATGTCGCGCTCGTCCATGGAACCCGAGATGTCGATGGCGAGGATCACGTCGCGCGCGGCGCGGGTTTCCTCGATGGCCTCGCCCAGTTGCACCGGGCGGGCGAGCGCGGTGAGGATCAGGATCCACGCCACCCAGCCCGCCGCCAGCTGCCAGCGCGAATGGCGCAGCACCACGGAGCCCGCGCCCACATTGGCCCCGGCGGCCTCGGCCAGATCGCCGAAGAAGGGCACGCGCAGGGCGGGCACCTGCTCGCGATGCGGGGGCGTGAAACGCCGCCAGAGCCATGGCAGGGGCAGGGCGAGGAAAGCCCATGGGAAGAGCAGCTCGATCATCCGGCGGCCTCCCTTCGGTGTTGGTCGATCCAGCGGGCGGCAAGCGCGCGGGCCTCGGGCGCTTGGGCGGCGGCAGGCGCATAGGGCGCGGCGGCGAGGCTGCGGCCAGCCTCGGAGTGAAATCCCGCGCCGGGGCAGGTGGTTTCGAGGAAGGCGAGCCAGTCCTCGCCCTGCAATCCGGCCACGCGGGCGCGGCCGAAGCCGGCGATGGCGGTGCGGCGCAGCAGGATCTCGGCCCCCGCCAGATCGCCTTCGGGCAGGGCTTTCAGGGCCGCCACCCCGGCCCGGCGATAGGCCTCGGCCTTGTAGCTGCGGTGCCAGCGCAGGGCGAGCCAGATCAGTAGCGCGGCCAGCAGCACGGCGGCCACGATCCAGCCGCCGGTTTGCGGCAGCATGGAGATCGGCGCGGGGGCTTCCACGTCGTTGAGCGTGTCGATCATTCCGGCAAGGGAGGTGGGCTGATCGCTCATCTGCGCCTCCCGGCCCCAAGGCCCATCAGGCGGCGGATCTGGGGCAGGGTGTCTTCCGCGGTGGAGAGCGGCAGCACGGGCGCGCCGGCGGTGTTTTGCCAGCCAAGCACACGTTCGAGCCGCGCCGCTCCGGCGGCCTCCAGCGCGCGGGTGGTGTCGGCGCGTTCCATGTCGATCTCGGCCTGCAGATCGCCGTCCGAGATCACCAGCCGCTCGCGGAAGGGCATGGCGCGGGCGCTCGGATCCCAGACCGGCAGAAGGATCAGATCATTGTGCCGCGCGATGCCCTTCATCAGGATCTCTGTGCGGGCGTCGATCCCGTCAAAATCGCTGATCAGGAGCACGAGGTGATCGCGCGTGGCGAGGCGGGAGACGGATTTCAGCACCGTGTTCAGCGCCAAGGGGGCTTGCGGCGGGGCTTCGGCGTGCAAGGCAAGGTTGGCCTTGGCCAGCGCCGTGAGGAAGGCGGAGACAGCGGCGCGGTTGCGTTTGGGGCGGAACTCCAGCGGGTCCGCGCCGTCGCCAAAGACGATGCCGCCAACGCGATCACCCTGATCCAGAATGCGATGCGCGGCCAGCGCGGCGGCTTCGGCGGCGGTGACGCTTTTGAGGTTGTGCACCGAGCCGAAGAACATGCTCATTCGCTGGTCCACCACGATAAGGGCAGGGCGGTCGCGCTCCTCGGTGTAGACGCGCACATGGGGTGTGCCGGTGCGGGCGGTGACCTTCCAGTCGATCGACCGCACGTCGTCGCTGGGGAGGTAGTCGCGCAATTCCTCGAAGTTCAGCCCGCGCCCGCGCAGGCGGGAGGCGTGGCGACCGTTGAGCACGCTGCCCGCGGGCTGGCGCGGCAGGAAGGTGAGGCTGCGGGCCTGCGCTTCCAGAGCGCGCAGGTGATCCAGATCGGCATAGAGGCGCGGATCGCGGGGCGCCTGCGCGCCGCGCGGAGGCTTGTCCAGCCCCGCCCGTGTTCTGGCCGCCCGATCCCGCATGGCGCTATCCCAGAGCCACCAGTTTCAGGATCTCCGCCGTCACGGCATCGGGCGAGATGCCTTCGCCCTGCGCTTCAAAGCTGAGCGCCAGACGGTGGCGGAAGACATCAGGCGCGACCGCCTGCACGTCCTGCGGATCGACGTAATCGCGCCCCGCCATCCAGGCGTGCGCGCGGCTGCATTTATCAAGCGCGAGCGAGGCACGCGGGCTGCCGCCGACCTCGATCCAGCGGGCCAGATCCTCGGAGTAAGCCTCCGGCGTGCGCGTGGCATAGACGAGCGCGGCGCAATATTGATCAATGGCATCAGATACATGCAGCGCGGCGATCTCCTGCCGGGCTTCAAACACCGCCTGCTGCGGGATCACCGCAGGGGCAGGGGCTTTCGCTTTCGCGTCCGTGCCCGAAGCCGCAGCCACGGCAGCCTGTTCCTCGCCGCGCACAAGGCGGATCACCTCCACCTCATCCTCGATGGGCGGGTAGGTGATGAGCACATGCATGAGGAAACGGTCCATCTGCGCTTCGGGGAGCGCATAGGTGCCTTCCTGCTCCACCGGGTTCTGGGTGGCCATCACCATGAACAGTGGCGGCATCTTGTGGGTCTTGCCCGCCACTGTAACTTGCCGCTCCTCCATCGCCTCCAGAAGCGCCGATTGCACCTTGGCAGGCGCGCGGTTGATCTCGTCGGCGAGCACGATGTTGGCGAAGATCGGCCCGGCTTCAAACCGGAACTCCGCGCCTTCTGCGCCCTGATGATAGACCTCGGTGCCCGTCACATCGGCCGGTAGCAGATCAGGCGTGAACTGGATGCGGCTGAAATCGGCCTCAAGGTTCTTGGCCAGCGCCTTGATGGCGCGGGTTTTTGCAAGGCCGGGCAGGCCTTCAACCAGCAGGTTGCCATTGGCCAGAAGCCCGATCAGGAGGCGGTCGATCACCGCTTCCTGCCCGATGATCGACTGGCCCATGCGGCCCTTCAGGGCCTCGATCTGGTCTCGCGCGCTCATGGTGGCTACCGTGCTCCCGTGTAGATGCGGCTCCAGTCGGAGGCCATGTCGATCAGAACCCAGCCGCGAGCCTCGGCCTCGTCGAGCCCCCGGTTCAGCACACCAATATGGCCCTCGCGATCATAGGCGAACTCGCGTTCGGCATCGGTGTGGTGCAACAGGATGCCAAGGCGGGGGCCTTCGCCGGCGGTGGTGTATTCGAGCATGGCGAAATCGCCGTCGGAATTGCCAACCGCGATCACCGGGCGCTTGCCGATGTGGTTGTCGATGCCCACGGGCTTGCCCTCCTTGTCGTCCACGAAGAACAGCTCGGGCTGTTTGATCAGGCTGGGCGTGCCATCCCCGGCGACCTCATACGTCGTGGCCACCTGACTGCCGACGACATTCTGCGGCGGGATACCGTAGGCCTCTTCCGCGAAGGCGCGCACGAAATGGATGCCGCCGCCAGAGACGATGAAGGTCTGGAAGTCCTCATCCCGCAGGTAGCGCAGCAGCTCGACCATCGGCTGATAGGTCATCTCCTTGTAGAGAAGCCCGGTTTGCGGATGGCGCGCGGTGGCGAGCCACTCGGACACCGAGGCGATGAAGGCTTCGGTATCGATGCCGGTGTGGGAGGCTTTGACGATCTCGATCAGCCCCTCTTCCCCGCTGGCCAACACGCCCGCGAAATCCCGCGCAGCGGCGGCTTTCAGGGCATCGCTGCCGGCGATTGCGGGATCAGCGGCGGCCAGTTCGGCCACGCGGTCAATGGCGAAGACAAGCTGGAAATAGGCGGGCTGTTCGGCCCAGAGGGTGCCGTCGTTGTCGAAGGTCGCGATCCGGTCCTTGACGGGGATGAAGCCATCTGCGGCCGGGTCGGTTACCTCTTCCACGAAGGTGATGATGCGGCTCTTGGTGTCGGTGTCGTTCCACGAGGGCAGCGGATCGGCGAAGGCGGGGAGGGCGGCGGTGAAACAGGCGGCAAGGGCGATGTGGCGCATTCTCGGATCTCCGGGTGGGGAAAGCAGGGCCCCGGGGAGGGGCCCTGCCTTGTGACTGTATCGGGGCTTTCAGACGCCGTCGCGCGCTATTGCGAGCTGGGCTCAGAAAGCTTTTCCATGACCTTATCAAGGCTGAAGGAGGCGGCCTCCTGACGTGGCGGGTATTCCTTGAAGGTCTCAAGGAACTGGGCCACGTATTGCTGGGCTGGCACCAGCATGTAGGCGCGATCCAGCATCCAATCGTAGAAGGTGTTGGAGGTGCGGTAGCCGCGCTCGTAGGGGTCGCGCCGCAGGTTGAAGATCAGCGGCGTGCGCAGCGGGGTCAGCGGTTCGATCCAGGCGCGCAGCGTGTACCAAGCCTTTTGCTCCAAGAAGGTGATCTTCCAATCCTGATAGCGCAGGGCCATCAGATCCCCGTCATCGGAGAAATAGAAGATCTCGTTGCGCGGGCTCTTGTCGGTTTCCCCGGTGAGCATCGGCAGGATGTTGTAGCCGTCCAGATGCACGCGGTAATCACGCCCGCCGCCGACTTCGGCCACGGTGATCCCGTCCAGCAGATCTTCCTTCACGGTCTCGTTTCCGGCCATGGCAAGCAGGGTCGGAAGCCAGTCCATGTGGTGAACGATCTCGTTAGAGACGGTATCCGCCGCGATCTTGCCCGGCCAGCGGACCATCGCCGGCACGCGCCATGCGCCTTCCCAGTTGGTGTTCTTCTCGCCCCAGAACGGCGTCATGGCGGCATCCGGCCAGGAGTTCATATGCGGGCCGTTGTCGGTGGAGTAGAACACGAATGTGTTGTCGGAGATGCCAAGCTCGTCCAGCAGATCGAGGAACTCCCCGATGTGCAGATCGTGTTCGATCATGCCGGCTTGATACTCATCGACGTTCTTGCCTGCGATCTCATTTGCCAGCTGGCGTTTTTCGGCGGACACATGGGTGCGGAAATGCATCCTTGTGCCGGACCACCACACGAACCACGGCGTGCCCGCTTCTTCCTGGCGCTTGATGAAATCGATGGCCGCGGCGACGGTTTCATCGTCCACCGTTTCCATGCGCTTGCGCGTCAGGGGGCCGGTGTCTTCGATCTGGCCATCGGCGGAGGATTTGATCACGCCGCGCGGGCCAAAGCGCTCGCGGAACTCGGGGTTCTGCGGGTAATCCTCGTTCTCCGGCTCTTCCTCGGCGTTGAGGTGATAGAGGTTGCCGAAGAACTCATCAAACCCGTGGTTCGTGGGCAGGTGCTCGTCGCGGTCGCCAAGGTGGTTCTTGCCGAACTGGCCGGTCGCGTAGCCCTGCGCCTTCAAGAGGCCCGCGATCGTGGGATCCTCGATCTGCATGCCTTCTTCGGCGCCCGGCAGGCCGACTTTCGAAAGCCCGGTGCGGAACACCGATTGCCCCATGATGAAGGAGGAGCGCCCGGCGGTGCAGGATTGCTCGCCGTAGTAATCGGTGAACATCATGCCCTCATCGGCGATGCGGTCGATGTTGGGCGTTTTGTAGCCCATCAGCCCCATCGTGTAGGCGGAGATATTGGATTGTCCGACGTCATCGCCCCAGATCACGAGGATATTGGGCTTGCCGTCCTGCGCGGCCACCGGCGTGGTGAGGAGCGCTATACCGGCCACAAGGGCGGCGGCGCCGGGGCCGATCAAAGTTGATAAACGGAATGGATTTCGGGAACGCATGGTTTCCTCCCTGACGGGGCTTTCGCCCCACACGAACACATTTTCCGCGGCTCCGGTGCGGGGCAGCGGCACTCAGGTACTGGGGGCTTTTCGCCCTGTTGCATGGCTTGGCCAGACCGCAAGTGCGGGCTGAGGGATGCGCGGCAAGCCATGGTGCGCGCTTGGGCAGGATACAGGCTCTGCGTGACATTGAAACCGGAAATCCATGTCTTTCCAGAGCGATGGCTGAAAACGGTAGCATATGCCGCCCCTCTTGTTTTGCGGGGGCGGGTGGTATCTAGTCGGGGGAGTTTGACCAAAGCGATGGCGGAGGATCCATGTTGACATCGTACCGAGTGAGCTGTGAAGCGGCGCGGCGCGCCGTACTGGCGGCAGCCGTTTTTGCGGGGATGGCCCTGCCGGCGGCGGCTGACATTCTGGCCAGCTACGAGACAGGGGGGCGCGATCTCTTCTCGGTTCGCGTGCCCGACAACTGGGTGGTGAGCGCCGGAGGTTTCGAGGCACGGCAGGCCCCGGAAGGCATCGGTGCGGTGCCACGCGTGCTGGGCCTTCGCCCGGAGGAGGATCCGCGCATCTGGGTCGGCTTTGTTTCGCCCGATGGCGTGGCGACGATTGCCGAGGCCGAGGCCTATATCCAGTCGCTGGACTTGCGCCTTGTCGAGGATCCGCAAGTTGGCGCGCCCGAACGGGTGGTGATCGGCGGGCGCAGCGCGCGCACCTACACGGGCACCGGCACGCGAGAAGGGCGGCCTGTGAATTTTACCATCGCGCTGATCGACATGCCCGGCGCGCGCACCGTGATCGGGGTGATCGTGGGCGAAAACGGAGCCCGTGGCCTTTACCGCGATGAAATTACAGCGCTCGTGCGCTCGTTCCGGCCGATGTGAAAGGGAGACACGCCATGAAACGCCTATCCCGCAAAACCCCCATCGCCCTTCTTGCCGTGGCCGGGCTCGGCCTTGCCGCCTGTGATGGCGTCACCGTCGGCGCGTCCTACGGCTACGGCTATGACTACTACCCCTATCGCACCTCGATCTATGTGCATGACGACAATCGGCCCGACCGCCCGGATCGGCCGGATCGCCCGGACAGGCCAGACAGGCCCGATGTAAAGCCGCCCAAACCGGTGCCGCCGATCGCCAAGCCGCCGACGCGGCCGACCCCGCCCATTGGCACCTTGCCCAGCCGCCCCTCTCGCCCCGGCGGCGGTGGCGGTGGCAGGTTGCGCTAGGCCGGAGCCGGGGCCAGCCCCGGTTTGCCCGAGTTCTGGCGGGTGGCGGGGGCACACACGCGTGCGGGGCGCACTGGCAAGAAGTGCGGCGGCAAGCTCGGCGATGGGTGTCGGCTTGATGAGCACTTGCTCCGCGCCGCAACTGGCAAGCATCTCCGACAGGCTTTCGGGGATGTTGCCCGAGATCAGCAGGACAGGGCGGTCAGGCGCCATGGCCTTGCTGCGGCGGCACAGCTCGACGCCGTTGCCGTCGGGCAGCACCACATCCGACAGCACCACGTCATAGCAGGCGTCCGTGGCCTGTAGCAGCGAGAGCGCCTCGTCCAGCGACCGGGCCACATCCACGCGGAAGCCCTTGCGCTCCAGCAGGTGGCGGGTGGATTCGGCGAGGTGGAACTCGTCCTCGACTATCAGCACGCAGAAGCCGTCCGGAACCTGATCCTCGGTGGGGCTGGGCCGTTCGTGTGGTGCATGGGGCAGACCCGCCGGAAGCAGCATCGAGATCGTCGTCCCACCGGGGGAGGTGTCCTCCACATAGGTCAAGCCGTTGTTCATGCGCACGAAATTCTCCACGATGCTCAGCCCCAGCCCGCTGCCGCCATGGGCGGATTTCGTAGTGTAGAAGGCATCGAAAATATGCGCGCGGTCGGATTCCGAGATGCCGTGGCCGGTGTCGGTGACGGAGAATTTGAGCCAGCGCGGGGCAGGGGCGGCGTCGGGCAGCCAACGGGCCACCTCGTCGGGGCGCGCCTCCTGCGCAAGGATCGAAACCGCGCCTGCCCCCTCGCAGGCATCGCAGGCGTTGATCACGAGGTTGAGCAGCGCCGAATGCAGGAAAATGGCGTCGCAATGCACGGAGAGCGGGCTTTGCGTGTCGAAATGCAGCTTTAGCTGTTCGGACTGCATGAAGGCGGTGGAGGCCCGCAGGCGCCCCACGATTTCACGGGCGCGGATCCATTTGCGGGAGTCGTGTTTGGGCTTGGAAAAGGTCAGCAATTCCTGAGAACGCCCGGCAGCGGAACGCGTGGTGGACTGCGCCCGCTCCAGCAGGCGGGCGAGGTCTGGGCTGAGCCCCTCCTGCACCGACATCAGCTCCAGCTGACGATCAATCACCGCAAGGTAGTTGTTGAAATCATGGGCATAATTCGCTGCCAGCCGCCCCAGCGTGGCTAGCTTGTCGGTGCGGTGTCGTTGCAGGCGGAACTGGGTCAGCTCGCTGATGTCGGACATGAACAGGGCGGCCGTGCCGTCCTCGGCGTGAACAAAGGTGACAAGCTGGTGCCGCCCGGGGGGGAAATTCAACTCGAACCGCGCAAAGCGCGCGCCGGTTCGGATCGCCTGCATGAAGCCTTGCCAATCGGTCGCGCCGGGGGAGGTTCCGGCTTTCAGAAGGTCTTCTATGCCGTCGGCCAGATCGCCCTGCAGCAGCCGCGGGCCGGGCGTGTGGCCAAGCGCCGTTGCCAGCCGTTGGGCGGGCAGATTGAGCCATGTTTGCGTGTTTTCTTCTGGGGCTGGCACAACAAAGGCGGCCACGTTCATCTCTTCCAGAACGGTCAACAAGCGCTGCTCAGCGCCCGCAGTTCCCCTGTCCATCCGCCGTTTTCCCCCAACCGTCACGGCCTGCCTGCGCCGGATCAACGGCGGCGGCACTCTTTAAGTGTGTTGGCTAGAGTATTGCAACTTTTGGGCGTTTTCGCAATCGCGCAGATTTCCCCTAGGTCACTTTGAGCGCATCGGCACGCAGGTGGTGCGTTGGCCCGTCAGAAGGGCGAAGCCCGGCGGGGCGAGAAGCGCCTCAAACAGCGGATCGTGGCTGAAGAGCCCGCCGGTATAGGTGCCGAACGCGGGCAGGATCAGGCGGTTGGCGGCCACGAGGAAGCTCGGCCGGGTGATGCTGCGCCCGCGCGCCTGCACGCGGGTCTTGGGGTGGTAGTGGCCCGAGACCTCAGCCATCGCGCCGGGTTGCGCGATGTGGCGGAAGGTCAGCCCATCGCAATGGTGCTCCAGGCGATGCTCGCCGCCCAGCCGCAGCGGGCCGGGATCGTGGTTGCCCTCGATCCAGATCCAGCGCCGCCCGGCCTGCAGCCGCGCAATCCACAGCGTTTCCGCTTCCGAAAGACCGCCGGCGGCGTCCAGATCGTCAAAACTGTCGCCAAGGCAGATCACCTGCCGCGCGCCCGTTACCGTAAGGGCGGTTTCCAGCCGGGTGAGCGTGTCCTTCGTTTCGTAAGGCGGCACCAGAGGCCCCGCGCGCCGCGCGATCCGTCCGGCCTTGCCAAGGTGCAGATCAGACACGCAGAGCAAGCTCTGGGCGGGCCACCAGAGCGCGCCGGAGGGCAGGGCTTCAAGGGCGTGGCCGTGGAAGGAGAAAGCGTGGGCGTTCATGCTTCGTTCATGGCCCGTGGCGCAGCGCCCCGCAAGGGTTTTGTGCTCACGCCATGCCCGCCTCGGCCAGCAGCGCCTCTTCGGCCTCGCGCAGGAGCCGCTCTTCCGCGGCGCCTTTCACCGGCACTTTGCCCACCTCCAGCAGCAGCGGCGCGGCCAGCGGCGTGACATGGCGGCAGCGCACATGGTCGACGCGCCCAGTGGTGCGCGCCAGCATCTCCTCGATACGGCCGAAATCCACCAGCCCACGCAGGGCCTCTTCGCGGGTGATCTGCATCAGCAGGTGATCGGGATCGTATTTGCGCAACGTGTCGTAGAGAATGTCGGAAGAAAACGCCGTCTGGCGGCCTGACTTGCGCGCGCTGGTACTGTTGCGCTCGATCAGCCCTGCGATGATCGCGGAGGTGCGGAAGGTGCGCTTCATCACGGCATTGCCGGCAAGCCATGTCTCCAGCCCCTCGCGCAGATCATCGGGCGCGAGCAGGGGCGCGGGATCTTCCACCGGGTCCAGCCCCCAGATCAGCGTGGCGTAATCGGTGGCGACGAAGCCGAGCGGCGCGAGCCCCTCGGCCTCCATCCGCTGGGTCAGCAGGAGCCCCAGCGTCTGCATCGCGTTGCGCCCGGCAAAACCGTAGACGCAGAAATGCGCGCGGCCCTGATGGGGGAAGCTCTCGCAGAGCAGCCTGTCGGCGCGGGGCATCTTGGACATTCGCCGCTGCAGATGCAGCCATTCGGCGGTGTGGGGTGGCAGATCGGGCCAGTCACGGGCCTGCATCATCTCGAGGATGCGGTGGGTGAGCCGGGTGGAGGTGGCGAATTTCGTGCCCATGAAGGTGGCGATCTTGGGCTTCTTGTCGGCGCGGCGGGTGACTTCGACCACCATTTCGCGCAAGCCCTCGTAGCGCACGATCTCGCCGCCGATCAGGAAAGTGTCGCCGGGGGTGAGGGTGCTGGCGAAGCCTTCCTCCACCTCACCCAGCGGGCTGCCGCCGCGCCGCCCGCGCAGGCGCACCTTGAGGCGTTCGGTGTCCATGATGGTGCCGATGTTCATGCGGATGCGGGCCGCCGCGCGCGGATCGCGCAGACGCCAGAGCCCGTCGGGTGTTTGCATCAGGCGTTGCCATTGATCGTAGCGGCGCAGCGCGTAGCCGCCGGTTGCGCAGTAGTCGAGGCAGGCGTCAAAGCCAGCGCGCGTCAGATCGCGAAACGCGCCTGCGCTGCGCACCTCTTCAAACAGATCATCTGCCGCGAATGGCCCGGCGCAGGCGCGGATCAGGATGTGCTGGCACAGAACGTCGCGCGGGCCGGGGCCACGGGGATCGCCGTCCAGATCCTGCGCGCGCACGGCCTGAAGCGCGGCCACGCATTCCACCACCTCAAAGCGGTTGGCAGGCACCAGCAGCGCCTTGGAGGGCGCGTTGTAGCGGTGGTTGGCGCGCCCGATCCGCTGCACGAGCCGCTTGACGTTCTTCGGCGCGCCGATCTGGATCACCAGATCCACGTCGCCCCAGTCGATGCCCAGATCCAGCGAGCCGGTGCAGACGATGGCGCGCAGATCGCCGCGCACCATGGCGGCCTCTACCTTCTCGCGCTGCTCGCGGGCGAGGGAGCCGTGGTGGATGCCGATGGGCAGGGCCTCGGTATTGGCGAGCCAGAGGTTGTGGAAGAACAGCTCCGCCTGCGCGCGGGTGTTGTGGAAGATTAGCGTGGTCTTATGCGCCTTGATCTGCTCCAGAACCGCCGGAATGGAATGGGCCGCGCCGCCACCGGCCCAGGGTGGGGCCTCGGCGGTTTCCAGCATGGCGATATCCGGCTCTGGGCCGGGATCGGCGTTGAGGATGGCGCAAGGGTCCGGGTTGCGCGCCAGATAGGTGGCGATGGCCTGCGGATCCTCCACCGTGGCCGAGAGCCCGACGCGGCGCAGACCGGGGCAGAGCGCCTGCAGGCGGGACAGGCCCAGCATCAGCTGATCGCCGCGTTTGCTTTCCGCCAGCGCGTGGATCTCATCCACCACCACCCGCTGCAAACCGGCGAAAGTGCGCGCACACTCCTCGTAGGAGAGCAACAGCGCGAGGCTTTCGGGCGTGGTGAGCAGGATGTGCGGCGGATCGGCCCGCTGCCGCTTGCGTTGGGTCTGCGAGGTGTCGCCGGTGCGATCCTCGATGCGGATCGGCAGGCCCATCTCTTCCACAGGCGTGCGCAGGTTGCGCTTGATGTCCGCCGCAAGCGCCTTGAGCGGCGAAATGTAGAGAGTGTGCAAGCCGGGGGCGGGTTTCTCGCCCAATTCGATCAGCGTAGGTAGAAATCCTGCAAGCGTCTTGCCGCCGCCCGTGGGCGAGATCAGCAGCTGGCAGGGGGCCTGAGCCTGCGCCAGCATCGCGGATTGATGCGGGTGCAGGGCCCAGCCAAGGCTGGCAAACCAGCTTTCGAACACAGGGGGCAAATCGCGCATGGCCGCCAAGATAGGCGGGCGCGGCGAAAAGGGAAGAGCCCCTTACTTCACGATCACCTCGTCCTTGACGAACATGTTGGCCCAGGCGCGGTCGATCAACTCGGGCGTCATCTGGTAGGGGATACCTTCGAACTCGCAGATGGCGATCATCTGGTCGATCAGAAACACCGGCTGGTAGTTGGCGTAAACGTTGTCGATCTCGGGGTAGCGCTTCTGCAGTAGGTGCACGAGCGCCTTCTCGTTGAGCGGCATCTTCTTTTTGCGGGCCACCAGCGCGAAGATCTTGAGGAAATCCTCCTGACAGGGGCCGTCGATCTTGATCTTGAAGAAGATCCGGCGCAGCGCGGCCTTGTCGAAGATCTCGTTGGGGTGGAAGTTGGTGGAGAAGATCACCAGCGTGTCAAACGGCACCTCGAACTTCTCGCCCGACTGCAGCGCGAGGATGTCCTTGCTTTCCTCCAGCGGCACGATCCAGCGGTTCACCAGCGATTGCGGCGGCTCGGCCTGGCGGCCAAGGTCATCCACGATAAAGACGCCGCCGGTGGATTTCAGCTGGAGCGGGGCCTGATAGGTGCGGGCGACAGGGTTGTAGACGAGATCAAGCATGGAAAGTGAAAGTTCACCCCCGGTGATCACCGTGGGTCGTTCGCAGCGCACGTAGCGCGTGTCATAGCGGCCGGAGGTGCGGCGCAGGGAGTTTGGATCATCCACCTGTTCTTCGGCAGCGGAGTGCACAATGGGATCGTAAACCGTGATCACCTGACCGGAGTATTCGATGGCGCGCGGCACGTAGATCTTATCGCCAAGCGCATCGCGAATCCCGTTTGAAATCGAGGATTTACCGTTGCCCGGCGGGCCATACATCAGGATCGAACGGCCAGAGCTGACGGCCGGGCCGAGCTGGCCGAGCAGATTGTCAGGCAGGATCAGGTGGCCCATCGCACCGGTGAGCTGATCGCGGGTGATCTGGATGTTGCGGATGGACTGCCGCTTGACCTGCTCGCGGTAGACATCCAGCGGCACCGGCATCGCGCCGTAATATTCGCTTTGTGCAAGTGCGTCCAGCGCGCGGGCCTTGCCTGCATCGGTGAGCTGGAAGCCCATTTCATTGCCGGAGTTTGCGTGCAGCGTGCCAGTGGCCTCCAGCAGACGCTGGTCGCGCGCCATGTCGATCAGCTCTTGCGTCACCGGGATCGGCAGGCAGACGGCGCGGGCGATTTCTGTCGCCACATCCACGTTCTTGCGGAAGATCGTTTTCAGCAGGATGTCCCGCATCATCACGATGGGAAGCTGCATCTCCGCGAGGGAGCGCGGGGCCGGGGGGGCCATCACGGCGCCGGTTTGCATGTTCATCTCGTGCCCTCATCTCTTGTGCGGGCGCGTGCAGACACCCGGTGCTTTGACGGCACTAGATCAGCCAAACCTGTCGAAATTCGGGCAGAAGCAGGGGAAAACGGCGCTGTTTACGCGCCGTAGAGGGCTCCGAGGAGCAGGTAGAAAATCAGCGACGCGCCAAGGGCGAGGCCCATGGGGAAATCGCGGGTTTCCCAGCTGGCCCAGCCGTCGGCCAGCCGCCGCACCGCGCTCATGGAGCGCAGGGTACGATGCGTGGCGAAGGCTGCCAGCAGCACCATGGCGAAGAGGATCATGAAGCGCGTGACGTCCCCAAGCGCCACGAAGGGGGCCATGACAGCGGCGAATTTTGCATCGCCTGCGCCAACCAGCCCCAGCGTGCTGATGATGAAACCCGCGATCAGCACGACAACGCCTTGCAGCAGCCGTGTGAGGTATTGATCGAAGGGCAGGGCAATGAGCCCGACCACCATGAAGACAGCCAACAAAGCCATCACGGAGATGTTGGGAATCTTCATGAATTTCATGTCGTTATAGGCCACCCAAACGCCGATGGGCGTAGCGAGCGGCAGGAAGCACCAGGCGGAAAAGCTGCTGATCTCAAGCATCGGCTCAGCCCGTTTCCAGCGCCTTCAGCGCGCGCGAGGCGGCCTCGAAATGCTGCGGATGGACCTCGATGGCCTCTTTCAGAAGGCCTTGACCGGTTTTCACATCGCCCTGTTTGATCGCCGAAAGCGCGAGCGTGTAGAGCAGTTCGGCCTGCTCGTCCTGCGTGACATTGAGGATCGGCAGATCGTATTTGCGCTGGGCGCCACGGGCCAGAACGAGGTTGTTCTTGGCAGTGAAGAGCTTGGGATCATAGCCGATGGCATCGGCGAAAAGCTTCTCGGCGCCGACGAAATCGCCGCGGGTTAGCTTGGAATAGCCCCAGTTGTTGAGCACACCTGCGGGTGTTGTCGTGAGCCCGAGTGCGGTTTCATAGAAGCTGTCGGCCTTCTTCCACTGTTGCTTGGAATCCGCCACCATGGCCTCAAGCCGATAGCGGGTGTAGGTCTCTACCGTGGGGGGCACGCTGTTGAGCGTCGCCTCGGCCCCTTTCCAATCGCTGTTGCGGATCTGGGCCCCGGCCAGTTCAACCTTGTCGTTGCTGGTGGAGTCCGGGTGGGCGACGACCTTCTGCCAGGCCGTCACACCTTCACGCGGCTTCTTGGCGCGGATGTAGGACATCGCCAGCCCGCGCTGCAGATCCAGCCGGTCCGGGTCTGCCAGCGTGGCTTTCTTGAAGTATTGGATCGATTCGTCCGGGTCCGCCACGGTGAGCATGATGTCGTTCAGGTTCGTCTCGTCGATGACGTTCAGATCCTTCACGGCGCGCTCGACCTCGGCGTCGGCGTTTACGTTCTTGTCACATGCCGCGAGGGCGACGCTGCTGACAAGGCACAGCGATACAAGAAACCTGTGGCGCATATTCCTGCGTCCCTTACTGCTCGTTTCCTCAGGGTGCGTGGAGGATCAGGTATTCGTTGCTACCCCGCCTTACCAACGCGAATTCGTTATTATTCTCGGCACCATAGCCGGGTTCGTTCACCTTTTCAGCAGAAATTCTAAAATTCTCGCGGATGGCGTCACTTTCGCCACTATCCAGCGCATAGGCCCGGCGAAACACCTCTTTCGCCTCTCCGTATTCGCCCTTCTCCATGAGGAGCACGCCGAGATTGTTCCAGGCCGGGACGAAGTCGGGGTTCATCTCAACCGATTGCCGGAGCAGCCCTTCGGCCTGTCCGAGCCGCCCGAGCCGCAGGTTGGCCGAGCCAAGGGCCGAGAGAAGATCGGGTGTGACGCCCGTATCGGCGGCGGCGCGATAGTAGGATTTCAGCGCAAGCTCATATTCACCGGCCTCCATCAGCCGGTGCCCCACGATCAGCCCATCCACCGAGTCCGCGCTGCGGTCCACACTGGGGGCGTAGGGGCTGGCCTCGGAAAGCGGCTCGCCGCCTGTGGTGTTACAGGCGGCGAGCGATCCCAGAAGGATCGGAATCAGCAGTTGTTTGACTGTCACCTTGGATCAGTTCCCGATGCTCGTTGCAGCGCCTCCGCCGAGCAGGGTGGCAATCCCGTAGACCGACGGCCCGATCAGGATGATCAGCAGCGGCGGCACGGTCAACATCATAGTTGCCAGCGTCATCTTCGTGGGCAGCGTGTTGGCCTTTTCCTCGGCCCGCATCACGCGTTTGTCCCGCATTTCCCCGGCAAACACCCGCAGCGCATCCGCCACCGAGGTGCCGAAGCTCGCCGATTGGATCAGCACCGTCACGAAGCTCGCGATGTCTGCTGCCCCGGCGCGTTCGGACATGTCCTTCAGCACGGTGGGGCGATCCTTGCCCGCTTTCAGCTCGTAAGCGACGGTGGCGAATTCCTCGGCCAGCGCCGGGAAACCGGCCTGCAGCTCGCGGCTGACGCGGATGATCGCCTGGTCCATCGACTGGCCCGCTTCCACGCAGACGAGCATCATGTCGAGCGCGTCCGGGAAGCCGTTAACCATCTGTTCCTGGCGCTCCTGCACCCGCTTGTTTACCCAGTAGCGCGGCAAGTAGTAGCCGACAACGCCGGGGATCAGCACCGTCATGAGCATCTTCTGCATGCCCACGTCGGGGTTTGTCTGGCTCTGGATGACGGCGAAGATCGCGCCCGCGCCCAGCAGGCCAAGGCCAAGGGCAAACTGGGCAAAGTGGAACATCCGCACTGCGCCCTTGGTACGGTAACCGGCGCGCAGCAGTTGCAGCCGCGCGGCAGACAGTTCTTCTTCGTCCTGCGGTTCAAGGAAGTTGGCGTATTTTTCGAGCTTGTCGTTCTTCGTCTCGAAGCGTAACGCGGTTTTCTCCGCGCCGGTGCCGCCTTGCTTCTGCGCCTTCTTCAGCTTGTCCAGCGGATCTTCCTTGCGGTTCAGCAGGAAGGGCAGGGTGAGCGCGATCAGCAGGATGCCAAGCACGCCGACGATGACGAAGGGGCCCAGATCGCCGAAGTTTTCCTTCAGCATGGCATTGAATGTGTTCAGGTAATCCATCTGGGCCTCCTACACCTTGATGTTCACGAGGCGGCGCATGACGATCACGTTGGCAAAGAGGAAGCCGGCAACCACAAGGCACGCGGGGATGAAGACGGAGGTTTCCTTCACGTCGTCGTAATAGTTCGGCTGGATCACGTTGATCATGATCAGCGCGCCGAAGGGGAAGCCCGACAGGAACATGCCGGACCATTTCGCCTCAGCCGTGATGGCTTTCACGCGGCGGAACAGGCGGAAGCGGGCACGGATCACCTGCGAGAGGCCTGCAAGGATCTCGGCCAGGTTACCACCGGATTGCTGCTGGATCGCAACGGCCACGGCGAGGAAACGCATGTCCTGCATATCGAGCCGTTCGGCCATGGATTTCAGGGCTTCGCCCATGTCGCGGCCATAGGCGGCCTCGTCGGCGATCACCCCCATTTCCGAGCCCAGCGGATCGGGCACTTCGCGCGCCACGATCTGGATCGCGGAGGAAAACGGGTGCCCCACGCGCAGCGAGCGCACCATGAGGTCCACCGCATCGGGCAGTTGTTCTTCGATCAGGCCAAGGCGCTTCTTGGCCTTGCCGTTGATCCAGAAGTAGACGCCGCCCACGCCCATCATCAGCGCCACGAGCAGGCGCACGGGCAGCCCGGCGCTGGTGCCGATGGTGAGGCCGAAGAAGGCCACCACCGAAAGAAGCATCATCACCATGATGATCTGCGTGGGCGAGAAGGCGATGTTGGCCTTCTGCGCCTTCTCGGCGAGGATCGAGTAGAGCGGGAAGGATTTGGAGCGCATGTGCTGGCCCATCTCCTTGCGGAGCTGTTCCAGAACCTGTTCGCGCCCGATGCCTTTTTCGAGCATCTCAAGGCGGCGGTTCACGCGGCTGTTCAGGCTGATCGATTTGCCGAAGACCGTCAGGTAGATGCCTTCAACAAGCAGCAGCACCGCCACGAAGATCACGCCGTAGATGATGAGTTCCATGTTGATGGGCATGATCGTTACTCCGCGGCCATGGGCTCGAAGATCGAGGCGGGCAGGTCATAGCCCCACATGCGGAAGCGCTCGGAGAAGTGGGAGCGCACGCCGGTGGCGGTGAAATGCCCGATGATCTTGTTGTCGGGGGTGAGGCCCACGCGCTGGTAGCGGAAGACCTCCTGCATGGAGATCACGTCGCCTTCCATGCCGGTGATTTCGGTGATCGACGTCATACGGCGGGAGCCGTCCTGCAGGCGGCTGGCCTGCACGATGAGGTTCACAGCCGAGGAAATCTGGCTGCGCACCGCCTTGATCGGCATTTCGATCCCGGCCATGGCGATCATGTTCTCAAGCCGGCTCACGCCGTCGCGGGCGGAGTTGGCGTGGATCGTCGTCATGGAGCCGTCGTGGCCGGTGTTCATGGCCTGCAGCATGTCGATCACTTCCTCGCCGCGGGTCTCGCCCACGATGATGCGGTCCGGGCGCATCCGCAGCGCGTTCTTCAGACAGTCGCGCGGGGTGACGGCACCCTTGCCTTCCACGTTGGGCGGACGGCTCTCCATCCGGCCCACATGGGTCTGTTGCAGCTGAAGCTCGGCCGTATCCTCGATGGTGAGGATCCGCTCGCTGTCGTCGATGAAGCTCGACAGCGCGTTGAGCGTGGTGGTTTTCCCCGAACCGGTACCGCCGGAGACGATCACGTTCAGGCGGGTGGCCACGGCGGCTTGCAGATAGGCTGCCATTTCTTCCGTGAAGGCGCCGAATTGCACCAGATCGTCGATGCCCAGCTTGTCTTTCTTGAACTTCCGAATGGACACCAGCGAGCCGTCCACCGCGATCGGCGGGACCATCGCGTTGAAACGGGAGCCATCGGCAAGACGGGCGTCCACATAGGGGTTGGATTCATCAACACGGCGGCCCACGGCTGACACGATCTTGTCGATGATCCGCAGCAGGTGGCGTTCGTCCTTGAAGGTGATGTCGGAGAGCTGCAGCTTGCCCGAACGCTCCACGAAGATCTGTTGCGGGCCGTTCACGAGGATATCGCTCACGGTCTCGTCTTTCAGCAGCGGCTCCAGCGGGCCGAGGCCGGTGACCTCGTCAAACAGCTCCTGGTTCAGCTGGTTGCGCTCTTCGCGGTTCAGCACCACGGCCATCTCGTTGAGCGATTCCGACGCGATGTCGATGATCTCGGCGCGCAGATCGGATTCGGAAGCAGTTTCCAACGCGGAGAGGTTCAGGTTGTCGAGCAGGCGCTTGTGCAGCTCGACCTTGATCTCCCCAAGGCGTTCCTTGCGTTTCTTTTCCTTGTCGTCCGGGGCCACGCGCGCGGCCGCCTTCACGTCCTTGCGCAGGCGGGCGGGGGCGGGCTCACTGCTCGGAACGGCGGCAAGCTCTGCCGGCTTCTCGGCCGGTTTGCCCTTGGCGGCGGGTTTTGCGGATTTGTTATAACGGGAAAACACAGGGCGCCTCCTTTACTCAGGCCGTTTCGGCAGAGGAGAGATTGCGTTCATGGATGGACTGCGCGAGCTTGGCGATTTCCTTCCGCAGCGGGTTCTTGGCCGCGCCTTCGGCCAGCGGCATGCCGTGATCCTCGGATTGGCTGACCTGTTTCGCCCCATCGGGCAGCAGCAGTTCGAGCTTGATGTCGAGGCTCTCGGCCATGCGCTTCACGCGGCTCTTGCCGGAAAGATCGGTGAACTTCGGGCCACGGTTCAGCACGTAGCGCAGTTTCTCCACCGGAAGCTGTTCGGCCTTCAGGGCCTTGATCATGCGCAGTGTGTTCTGGGCCGAGCGCATATCGAGCTCCAGCGTCGCGAAATAGATATGCGCCTGTGCCAGAACCGCCTCTGTCCAGCTGATCAGCGTGGAGGGCATGTCGATCACGACGTAGTCGAAATTGGTGCGCGCGATCTCGATGATCGCGTCCACGTCCTCGGGGCCGAGAATGTCCAGCGGCAGCATTTCCGGCGGCGCGGTGAGCACATGCAGCTTGTCGTTATAAGTCAGCAGCGCCTGCATGAAGCTGTCGGCGTCCATGTTTTCGGTTGCGCTCAGGAGCTCATAGACGATCTCGCGGCGGGGCAGATCTAGGAAGGTGGAGATGCTGCCGAACTGCAGGTCGAAATCCAGCAGGCAGACGCGCGGCGGATCTTTCTTGTCGATCGTGGCCAGCTCCCAGGCGAGGTTCACCGCGAGGGTAGAAGCCCCGGTGCCCCCTGCCATGCCGTGCACGGGCAGGATCACCGCGCTGCGGTCCCCGCGTGCCTTGCGCTTGGTGGTGGGCGCGTCCTCGGACGGAGCGGCGGGTTCGGCACCGACGCGGCGAATGCGCTCGATGGCATCGTGCAGCTCGTTCTCGGGCAGCGGGTAGGGGATGAAATCCTGCGCGCCCATCCGCATCAGGCGGTGTAGCGTGTTGGGGCTCACGTTGTCGGCGATCAGGATCACGCGGATGCCGCGCTCCTTCGCCGTTGTCACGAGGCGGCCAACGAGATCGATCTCGGCCTCGTCTTCCTCATCCACCGCGATGGCCACGAATTCCAACGTCAGCGCGTCATCCTGTTTCAGGAAGACAGCGGCATCCTCGAACCCGAGATCGCCCCAGCTTTCGCCTAGTTCGGTTTCCATATCCTCGATCAGCAGATCAAAGTTCTGCACATCACGGGAAATCGTGCACGCCAGGAGCGGTGCCGGCTCAGGCTTCAGCATTGTCGCACCACTGCTCATATCCTCACGTCCTTCCGTAACTCAAAAACCAACCGCACCCCACGTGCGGCCTATGAGCCGCGACTCGCAATGAACCGCTTTACTCTTCAGTCAAGGAAGATGGTGAACAACTTGGGCAAGATTGCGGCCAAAAGACCGTAATTATTCGGTATCTTAAGACGATCCTGCAAAAAGGCCGCCACCGTTTCCGGAGGCGGCCTTTTGTGGCATTTGGGTTCAGACCCTTGCCGATATCGGGTTTATTCCTTGGTCTCCGCAGACGTGGAAAGCTCCGTCGCGCTCTGGACATACTCCCGCCAGACGACTTCGGCGTATTTGCCGTTGAGCACGCTGGGGTGGCGATCCACGAAGCCCGAAACCTCAGTCACCGTGCGCCGGTTGCGGCGTTCGCGACCCTCAGAAACGATCAGAGGCTGGGTTTCGCCAAAGGAAACAACGGCTTCAAGGCGCGAGGTGGAGATGCCAAGGCTGCCGAGGTACTTCACCACCGCATCGGCACGGCGTTTGCCAAGGCTCTTGTTGTAGCCCGAGGAGCCAACCGCGTCGGTGTGGCCATAGACCCGGAAGCGGACTTCGGGGAACTGGCGGATCCAGTCGGCCTGCTTGCGCAGGGTGAGTTGGGCGCTCTGATCCAGCACGGCGCTGTCGAAGGCGAAGTTCACCGTGGAGGGCACTTCATCGGCAAAGCGGCGCGCGAGGCTTTCGGTGTAGCTCTTCTGGCCGGTCTGCAGCTGAACGTTGTTCATCGTCGGGTTGCCGAAGCCGCCTTCATCGATGGACTGGCCGGCTTCGCCGTAGAAATCGCTGTTGGAACAGGCCGAGAGCGTGGCGATGCCAGCAATGGCGAGGAGGGCAATGAGGGGCTGTTTCATGTGCTTACTCCATCACGTAGCCATAGGACCCGCTGAAATCCTGCCGCGCCACTTCCCCGGCCGCGCCGGAGATCTTGGCGTTGCCCACGAGCTTGCCGCGCAGGAAGAGATCGGCCTCGGACGGCGGTTTGATGCGGTCCGTCGGCAGGGCCAGCGCTTCGCCACGGGTCGGCGTCACGAGATGCGGGGTGATGATGATCACAAGCTCGCTCTGGTCGCGCTGGAAATCGGTGGAGCGGAACAGCGTGCCCAGCACCGGGATATCCCCGATCCACGGCACTTGCGCCACGTTGTCCTGGAAATCGTCCAGCAGCAGGCCGGCGATGGCAAAGCTCTCGCCGTCGCGCATTTCCACTGTGGTGGAGGTTTCGCGGCGCTTGAAGGCGTTGACCTGGAAGCCATCGGCCACGATGCCGCTGGTCGGATCAAGCGAGCTGACGGCCGCCACCATGGAGAGGTTGATCAGATCGCCGTCCACCACGCGGGGGGTAAAGTTGAGCTCCACGCCGAAGGGTTTGAATTCCACCGAGGTGGTGCCGTTGTCCTGCGCGACCGGGACCGGGTATTCGCCACCAGCAAGGAACTTCGCCTCCTGCCCGGAGAGAGCGGTGAGGTTGGGCTCCGCGAGCGTGCGGACAACGCCTTTGGATTCAAGGGCTTCCAGAAGCACGGCAAACTCAACGCTGCCCGCGTTGAAGCCAAGCTGCAACCGGCCCTGCGCCTCGTTGGGAGAGGTGACGGGGTTGCCGTTGAAAGGGCCGCCGTCGCTGAAAGCATTGTTCCCAGCGTCAACGGTGGCGTCGCCGGAGAAAAGCGTGCCGGAGGCGGCGGCGCTGAGGTTCAGGCTCTTGGCCACCGAGCGCTGCATCTCGGCAAAACGGACTTTCAGCATCACCTGCTGGGTGCCGCCGACGACCATGAGGTTGGACACACGCTCCGGCGCGTAGCGTTCGGCGAGATCAAGGGCACGGTCGAGCTTCGCGGCGCTGGACACCGTGCCCGACAGCACGATGCCGTCATTGGCGGTGCGCACTTCGATTTTCTCACCGGGGAGGATCTGGCGCAGGCGTTCCTTGAACTCCGCCACATCCGGCGTGACCTGCACTTCGACATTGGCGATCAGCCCGCCGTCCACGCCGAGCAATGTCAGCGTCGTGCGGCCCGGCACTTTGCCCAGCACGTAGATCGTGCGATCCGACAGCGTGGAAAGATCCGCGATCGTCGGGTTGGCGATGGAGAGCTCCGCGAAGGGGACATCGCTTTCAACGACCACGGCCCGGTTCATCGGAACGGCCAGGGCGCTGGTGACGGAGCCACGCAAAACGCGAAGGGTTTCGGCATGCGCCCCGGTTGGCACGCTTGCGACGAAGAGAGCGGCACCGCAAAGGGCCGCCGAAATCCAATTCTTAAGCATCGAGTGACCCTGCCTCTATGATCACATGTGTTCCGGGTCTTGCGCCCATTTCCTGTCAACCATGCATGCCATGTGGTTTTTTTGCAAGAATCAATGTGTTGCGGCCCTGTTCTGATGTGGATATGTGGCAACACATCGCAAAATGTGAAAAGGGCCACAGCGTGCTGTGGCCCTTCCATGTGCTCTGTCAGTTGGTGCAGGGGATCGGGATCTCGACCAGCTCATTGCCCCGCCGGGTGCGGATGGTGCAGACCTTTTCTTGCTGCTTTTCAACGATTTTTTCGTCCTCGATGCCCAGAAGCAGTTGTTGGTCCACCTCGATGGCCTCGGCGACCGTGTCGTCCTCGGCGCCCACGAGAGAGAGCGAGAGATTGCCGGTGGACTGGGCCTGCGCCAGCGAGGCGACCTGCTGCGGCGTGACCTGAACCGTCACCGTGCGGGCGATGCGGGCCTCGTTGCGGTCGCCGTCGGCGATCTGGTCGATGGCGATCAGTTCCACACCGGCCTCAATCAGCTTGGTGACGTCCTTGTCGCGGCTGGAACCCGTCCAATAGACATCGACGCGGTCGCCGGGGCGCAGGAAGCCGGACACGCCGGAGGCCACATCCACCTTGATTGCGAAAGCGCGCATGCCTTTGTCGAGCCGCGAGGTCAGGCCAGCATCCTCGCCAGGCTCGGTCACCTTCACGGCCAGAATGGCCTCATCCTTCTCCATCGCGCGCAGAACGGTACGCAGCTCTTCTTCGCCTTTCGGGAACAGCTCCTCGGCTGTTTTGAACGCGCCCTCTGGGATCGCGTTTTCCGGCCAGCGGATTTTCTGGACATCGTCCGGGCGGATGCGTTCGCCGTATTTGAGGGGGCGATTGAGGGTGAGGACCTCGACGGTCGGTACCATCTGAGCGGTGACGGCCCGTTCGGCCTGCAACGCGCGCTCATAGGCGCCCACGTAGTCCTTGGCCATGTAAACGGCGAAGCCTGCAAGGCCCACGCCCAGCATCAACACCAGTACAAATACAGCACGCATGAACTTGTCCTTCCGGTTTTTCTGGCGGCAGCTGGCCGGATGAACGGCGCACTGCTCCCCTTTGCTCAGACACTAATTGGCGAATTGGGCAAAAAGATGATCAAACGGAGGGATTTTGCTTTTTTAGCTCACTATTGAAAACAATCTGCGGGAAAGCGGTGATCAATCGATCACCGTCGCCGTGACACCGCCGCCCTGCGATGAGAAAGTCTCGCCGCTCACAAAGGTGGCTTCCATGTCGTCCATGGAGTTGTCGACGCCAACATAGAGCGCGGGCAGGATGGCGATCGTCATCGCAACAAGCGCGGCCGTCAGTACAACCCAGTCGACGCTCACAGCGCCGTCTTCCTCTTCCGTAAAGTCTTTCATCTGTTTGTTCTGGTGCATTTTCTATCTCCCTCAACACGCCACTTGCGAACAGATACAAGCCGCCCGGGCCTGGAGCTCTGCGGCAGCATGTTTTGTTAACCACATGATTGCGGCCAATTTTTGGCGTTTCTGCCAATCTGTCGGACTTTCCAATTGGAATGGCGCAAAAGAAAAGCCGCCCCGAGGGGCGGCTTTTTGTTTCCTGGCGGGTAGCCGCCGTGGAAAATCTTAGTCGATCACGGTGGCGGTCACGCCGTCGCCTTGCGTGGAGAAGGTCTGGCCGGAGGTGAAGGAGGCCGACAGGTCGGTGTTGACGTTGTCAACGCCCGTGGCAACGGTGGACAGGA